>NZ_JBEYFS010000281.1:0-13948 GCF_040634475.1 Streptomyces sp. NPDC007095 | reverse complement strand
TACGTCCAGTACGAGGACTTCCGGCCGGCACGCCGAGAGCACGCACCGGACGCCGCTCCTTGACGGGCAAACGTTGCCTGCCGCGGCACTAGGTGAGGGGCCTCGTCTGGGTCAACTCGTCGTAGACGCTGAGCACTTGGGCCACGGTCTCGTCCTCGGTCGGCCAGGTCGTGGCCTGCCGCACCCCCCGCTCCTTGAGCAACTCCCGGCGATCGTCGTCCCCGAGCAGCCGTACGACGGCCTCGGCGAGCGCGTCGGCGTCCGCGCACGGGACGAGTTCGGCCGCGTCGCCGACCAGTTCGGGGATGCCGTCGACGGCGGTCGCGACGAGTGGCACGCGCGCGTGCAGGGCCTCCTGGGCGAGCACGGAACGGGACTCCCAACCGCTCGGCAGCACCGCGAGATCGGAGGCCAGCAGCAGCTCGGAGACGTCGTCGCGCCGCCCGACGAGCCGGACCGGCAGCTCCTCGTCCTCGATCCGCCGCTGGAGGGCCGCCCGCAGCGGCCCCTCTCCGGCGATCACCAGGAGCGGCACGGGGTCGAGCGAGCGCCACGCGCGCGAGGCGTCCAGCAGGGTGTCGTATCCGCGGTGCCGGTCGAGGGAGCCGACGGCCATGAGCAACGGGCGGTCGGTGGAGCCGAGTTCGGCCCGCGCCTTGTGACGGAGCCGGTCGGGGTCCCCGTACTCGACGGCCTTGCGTGGCGTCGGGAACGCGACGGCAGCAAGCCGGGCGTCCCGCGCCCCGCGCCTGCGGGCGCGGTCCACGAGGTCGGACGAGGAGCCCAGCACCACCGCCGCGGCCCTGGCGACCCGTCGCTCCAGCAGCCGCAGCAGATGTGCCCGCGCCCCCTCCGCGTGCGAACGGGTGTGCCAGGTGACGACGAGCGGGGTGCGCCGCCCGCTGAGCGCGAGCGCGGCCCGCAGCGCGGCATGCAGTCCGTGCGCGTGCACGAGGTCGGCGTCCGCGCAGGCCGCCCGCAACGCGGCCACGGCGGTCGGATCGCCGCTGCGCGGCACGGGAACGTGCTGGGCGCCCACGCCGCTGAACCCGTAGGCGAGGTCGGCCTCGGCGGGTGCGCACACGGTGACCCGCACGCCCCGGGCGACGAGCCCCGAGGCCAGCGACCGCACATGCGCGCTGCTGCCCGCGCTTCCGCCGCCGAGCACCTGCACGGTGCGCAGCGGCGACTGACCGTGCGGTGAGTGGCTGCTCACGTGGCCGGGCTCCTGGTTCGGCGTCGGACGGGCACGGAGAACATACAGAAAGAAGGACAGAGGGGGGTGTACCGCACGTCGTGCTCCGCGTACTACGCCAAGGATGCCAGGCCGCACGGGTGTTCCGGGACCGCCATCGGAGCAAGCCTCGCGGCGTAGCGCCCAACTCGACGACACTTGTCACCCACAAGAGTGATAAGTCGCGTGTCTTCGCGACGGGTTGCCCAACCCTCACCTCAACGGTCGGGGTTGCCCAACCCTCACCTCAACGGTCGGGGTTGCCCAGCCCTCACCTCAACGGTCGGGCCACGGCCGCCGCCGCACACGCCGGCGATCGGGACCGCGGCCCCGGCTCCGCGGTGGACGCGCGCGGTCGCGAGCGCCACTCCGAGGGCGGTGGCGAGGCGCTCGCGCCGGGGCCTTGCCTCGCCAGGCCTGTCCAGGGGCCCGCGGAGCGGTCAAGGCGCCCGTCGCGGAGCGACGCGAAAGCCGGCCCTCCGCCCGCAGACGGAACTACACGTCACCGACGGAACTACACGTCACCCCGAGCCGTAGCCAACAATTCCTCCGCATGCGCCCGGGCCGTCTCCGAGTCCTCCTGCCCCGCCAGCATCCGGGACAGCTCCCGGATCCGCTCCTCCCCCTCGAGCACCTTCACCCCGGAGCGCGTCACAGACCCGTCGTTGGTCTTCTCGACCAGCAGCTGCCGGTCGGCGAACGCGGCGACCTGCGGCAGATGAGTCACCACGACGACCTGCGCACTCTTGGCGAGCTTGGCCAACCGCCGCCCGATCTCGACCGCGGCCTTGCCACCCACACCGGCGTCGACCTCGTCGAAGAGATACGTCGGCACGGGGTCGATCCCCGCGAAGACGACCTCCACCGCGAGCATCACGCGTGAGAGCTCACCACCGGAGGCCCCCTTGGCGATGGGCCGCGGCGGCGCCCCGGGATGCGGGGCGAGCAGCAGCTCGACCTCGTCCACACCCGCGGGCCCGTACGCGACGGTGCGCCCGCCGAGCTCCACGCCCTCGGGGTCGTCGGTCTGCCGGATCTCGAACGACACGCGCGCGTGCGGCATGGCGAGCGAGGCCAGCTCGGCGGTCACGGCGGCGGCGAACCGTTCGGCGGCCTCGGTCCTGGCGTCCGTCAGCGCCTGCGCAAGCCCGCCCAGTTCGGCGCGCAGCGCGTCCCGCTCGCCGGTCAGTTCGCCGATCCGCTCGTCGTCGCCGTCGAGTTCGAGGAGCCGCGCGGCGCCCTGCTCGGCCCACGCGAGTACGGCGTCGATGTCCTCGCCGTACTTCCGGGTCAGCTGGGTGAGCGCGGCCCGGCGCTCCTCCACGGCCGCGAGCCGCAAGGGGTCGGCGTCGAGGTCGTCGGCGTACCCGGCCAGCTCCCCCGCCACGTCGCGCAGCAGGATGTTGATCTCCCCGATCCGCCCGGACAGCCCGGCGAGCGCGGAGTCGTGCGACCGTACGGCCTCCAGGGCCCGGTGCGCGCCCGCGACGAGCGTCGCCGCGTCGATGCCCTCGGGATCCTCGGGGTTGCCCGCGAGCGCGGCGTGGGCGGCCGTGGCGGCGGACGCGAGCGCCTCCGCGTGCCCGAGCCGCTCCGCCTCCGCCGAAAGTTCCGCGTCCTCGCCCGCGCGCGGCTCGACCGCGGCGATCTCCTCGAGTCCGAAGCGCAGCAGGTCGGCTTCCTGGGCCCGCTCACGCGCGCGTGTGGTGATCTCGTCCAGCTCGGCCGAGATGGCCCGCAGCCGCCGGTAGGCCCCCGCGTACTTGGCGAGCGGCACGGCGACCGCGTCCCCGGCGTACCGGTCGAGCGCCTGCCGCTGCCGGGACAGTTTGAGCAGTCCCTGCTGGTCGGTCTGCCCGTGCACGGCCACCAGCTCGTCGGCGAGCTCGGCGAGCACGCCCACCGGGACGGAACGGCCGCCCAGGTGCGCCCGTGAGCGCCCCTCGGCCGAAACGGTACGGCTGATCAGCAGCGCACCGTCGTCGAGCTCGGCGCCCGCCTCCTCGGCCCGTACGATCGCCGTACCGCCCGTGGGTACGGTGATCCGGCCCTCCACGACGGCGTTCTTGGCGCCGATCCGTACGAGGGCGGGGTCCGCGCGCCCGCCGAGCAGCAGCCCGAGGCTGGTGACCACCATCGTCTTGCCCGCACCGGTCTCACCGGTCACGGCGGTGAAGCCGGGCGACAGCTCGACGACCGCGTCGTCGATGACTCCGAGCGACCGTATCCGCATCTCCTCCAACACGGACACGACCTTACGAGGTCCAGCCACGGATGTGCGACGGCCCCCGCCCCGCAGCCGCGAACCCGCAGGTGACAAGCACCTACAAACGGTGCCTTGTCACCCACGGGAGTGGACCTGGCGGGAGCGTCAGTGCGGCGCCCCGCGCCACCCGGAAACCGGCAACGCGAACTTGGCCACCAGCCGGTCGGTGAACGAGGCGTGGTGCAGCCGGGCCAGCCGCACCGGCACGGCCCCCCGCCGAACCTCCACCCGCGCCCCCGGCGGCAGCTCCACCGTCCGCCGCCCGTCGCACCACAGCACCCCCGGCGGAATGTGTGGTAGCACCTCCACCGCGAGCACCGAGTTCGGCGAGGTCACCATCGGCTTGGCGAACAGCGCGTGCGCGCTGATCGGCACCATGAGCAGCGCCTCGACCTCGGGCCAGACGACGGGTCCGCCGGCGGAGAAGGCGTACGCCGTGGACCCGGTCGGGGTCGCACAGACGATGCCGTCGCAGCCGAAGCCGGTGACCGGCCGCCCGTCGATCTCCAGGATGACCTCGAGGAGCTTCTCGGCGGAGACCTTCTGCACGGCGGCCTCGTTCAGCGCCCAGTCGGTGTGCACGATGTCGCCGTTCTGGTGGACGACGACGTCGACGGTCATGCGTTCCTCGACCTCGTACGCCTTGGTCACCACCCGGTCCACGACCTTGTCGAGGTCGTCACGCTCGGCCTCCGCGAGGAAGCCGACGCTGCCGAGGTTGACGCCGAGCATCGGCACGCCGGAGGCGCGGGCGAACTCGGCGCCGCGCAGCAGTGTGCCGTCACCACCGAGCACGATCAGCAGTTCGCATCCGTCGAGGCACTGCGGAGTGGCTTCCTTCACCAGCTCCACCTCGGGCGGCAGCGGCAGATCGGCCGCCTCCGCCTCCAGCACGCGCACTCCGATCCCGGAGCGCAGCAGCCCCTGGACCACGAGTTCGGCGCTGCGGATCGCGGCCGGCCGCCCGGTGTGGGCCAGCAGGAAAACAGTACGAGCTCGGTTCTGTGTCAACGCGGCCCCTCCGCCACTGCACGGTCAACGTCGGCCGGGTCGAGTGCGGGTGCCCCGGCACGCAGCCACAGAAAGTACTCGACATTGCCCGAGGGTCCGGGCAGCGGACTCGCGGTCACGCCCTTCACCCCGAGCCCCAGCTCCGCGGCCCGCCGGGCCACTCCGCGCACCGCCTCGGCGCGCAGTTCCGGACTGCGTACGACTCCACCACTCCCCAGCCGTTCCTTCCCCACCTCGAACTGCGGCTTGACCATCATCACCAGATCGGCGTCGGGCGCCGCGCACCGCACGAGGGCGGGCAGCACCAGGCCGAGCGGGATGAAGGACAGATCCCCGACAACAAGATCCACGGGCTCCCCATCGATCGCCTCCAACGTCAACTCGCGTACGTTCGTACGGTCCTTGACGGTGACGCGTTCATCGCTCTGCAGAGACCAGGCGAGTTGACCGTAGCCGACGTCGACGGCGACGACATGGGAGGCACCCGCGCGCAGCAGTACGTCGGTGAAGCCTCCGGTGGACGCTCCGGCGTCCAGCGCCCGCCGCCCCTCGACCTTCAGCCCCTGGGGTACGAAGGCGGCCAGGGCGCCCGCGAGCTTGTGTCCGCCGCGCGAGACGTAGTCGGGGTCGCTGTTGTCCTGGGTGACCACGATCGCGGCCGCGGTCTCCACCTGGGTGGCGGGTTTGGTCGCGAGGGTCTTGCCGACGCTCACCCGGCCGGCGGCGATCAGCTGGCCGGCGTGCTCGCGCGAGCGGGCGAGCTTCCGGCGGACCAGCTCGGCGTCGAGACGGCGGCGTGCCACTCCTGCCACGTTGGGTTCAGCTCCTGCGGTCGTACGGTGTAGGGGGCACCGGAGGTCCCGGGCGGGCGTCGAGCGCGGTCAGCGCGTCGCGCAGCCCCCCGTGTACATCCTCGTACACCTCGACATGTCCGTCCGTGGCGAGGTGGTCGGCGTCGCCCAGCCGGTCGAGCTGGGCGTCGACCTCGGCGTTCCCGGTGGGGGTGCGGTCCACGTCCAGCGGGGCCGGGGCGGCGGGGTCGTACTCGAGTTCGGGTTCGACCTCGACCGGAACCTCCGGCTCCGGCATCGGGCTCTGCGGAGTCCCGGCCTCCGGCACTGACTCGTTCATGCCCCGACGCTACCCCGAAGCGCTGCGGTACCGTCGACCGCGATGGCCACGATTGAGGAGTGCCGCAGCGCACTCGACAAGCTCTCGGACAACATGGCGGGCGCGGACGGGACGGTACGCGAGGCGGCGGCCCTGGACCGCTCGCTCAGCTGCCATATCACCGACCTCGACATCACCTTCGTCGGCCGCCTCAAGGGCGGCCGGATCGAGGTGCTCGACACCCTCCAAGGGCCGCCCCGCGAGAAAGCCCAGATCAGACTCGCCATGGCCGGCGACGACCTGGTCGCCATGGTCGGCGGGGAGCTGAACTTCGCGAAGGCCTGGGGCTCGGGCCGGGTGCGACTGGAGGCGGCCCTGCTCGACCTGTTCCGCCTCAGGAAGCTTCTTTAGCGGCTCCGGCGGCCACCTTCACGCGGGCCTTCCGCGCCGCCGGCACCACCAGCGGCGTCCCCGTCTCCGGGTCGTCGATGACCTGGCAGCGCAGCCCGAAGACCTCCTCGACCAGTTCGGCCGTGACGACGTCGTTCGGCGCGCCCTCGGTGATGACCCGGCCCTCGCGCAGGGCGATGAGGTGGGTGGCGTACCGAGCCGCGTGATTGAGGTCGTGCAGGACGGCGACCAGGGTGCGCCCCTGCTCCTCGTGGAGTTCGGCGCACAGGTCGAGCACGTCGATCTGGTGCTGGATGTCGAGGTAGGTCGTCGGCTCGTCGAGCAGCAGCAGCGGGGTCTGCTGAGCGAGGGCCATCGCGATCCACACGCGCTGACGCTGGCCGCCGGACAGTTCGTCGACATAGCGATCGGCCAGTTCGGCGACGCCGGTCGAGGCCATCGACTCCTGTACGACCCGTTCGTCCTCCGTCGACCACTGGCGCAGCAGTCCCTGGTGCGGATAGCGGCCCCGGCCGACCAGGTCGCCGACCGTGATCCCGTCCGGCGCGATCGACGACTGCGGCAGCAGCCCGAGCGTCCTGGCCACCTTCTTCGCGGGCATCGACTGGATGACCTGCCCGTCGAGCAGCACCCGTCCCTCGGAGGGCTTGAGCATCCGCGACAGGGCCCGCAGCAGTGTGGACTTGCCGCACGCGTTCGGGCCGACGATCACGGTGAAGGAGTTGTCGGGGATCTCCACCGACAGCTTCTCCGCGATGACGCGCTGGTCGTAGCCGAGGGTGACGTTGTCGGCGGACAGGCGGTTCACAGTGCTCCTTTGAGTGTTCTTGTTCTCCTGGGTGTTCTCGTTCGCCTGGGTGTTCCTGTTCGCCGCGGCGCTCATATCCGGCCCGCCTTGCGCTCGGTGACCAGCAGCCACAGCAGATAGATCCCGCCCAGGACCCCCGTCACAACGCCGACGGGCAGCTGATCGGCGCCGAAGGCCCGCTGCGAGGCCCAGTCCGCGACGATCAGCAGGGTCGCGCCCATGCACATCGACGGCACCAGGTTGGGCCCCGGCAAGCGGGTCAGCCGCCGGGCGAGCTGCGGCGCGGTGAGCGCCACGAAGCCGACCGGGCCCGCGGCGGCGGTGGCACCGGCGGTGAGCAGCACAGCGGCCAGCATCAGCAGCAGTCGTACGCGCTCGACACGCACTCCGAGGGCGTACGACACGTCGTCGCCCATCTCCATCATGCGCAGCCCGCGTGCGTTGCCGAGGACGAGCGGGACGAGGACGGCGCACAGGACGAGCAGCGGCCGGACCTGGGCCCAGTCACGGCCGTCGAGGGAGCCGGTCATCCAGACGACCGCACGGGCCGCGTCGACGATGTCCGCCTTGGTCAGCAGATAGCCGTTGACCGCCGTGACGATCGCGGAGACCCCGATACCGACCAGGACCAGTCGGTATCCGTGCACGCCCCGCTTCCAGGCGAGCAGATGGATGGCGAGCCCGGTCACCAGACCGCCGACGAGCGCTCCCAGTGCGACCTGGTTCGCACTGCCCGAGAACAGCACGATCATGATGAGCGCCCCGGCCGTCGATCCCTGGCCGAGGCCGAGGACGTCCGGGCTGCCCAGCGGGTTGCGGGAGATGGACTGGAAGAGCGCCCCGCCGAGCGCGAGCGAGGCCCCGACCAGCAGGCCGACGAGCACCCGCGGCAGCCGCAGGTCGTTGACGATGAACTCCTGGCCCGCACTCCCGTTGCCGACGAGCGTCTTGAGGACGTCGGCGGCCGGGATCGGGAAGTCGCCGGTGCCGATCAGCACCACGCTCGCGGCGAGCGCGGCCACCAGCAGCAGTACGACGACGGTGAACGCCCGGACGTCGAGCCGGACGGAGAGACCGCCGCGCGTCCGCACGGCTCGGGTACGTGTGGTCGTCACAGCTGCGCCGTCCTCCGCCGTCGTACGAGATAGATGAAGACCGGCCCGCCGAGGACCGCGGTGACGATGCCGACCTGCAGCTCCGCGGGCCGCGCGACCATCCGCCCCACGACATCGGCGCCGAGGAGCAGCACGGGCGACAGCACGGTCGCGTACGGCAGGATCCAGCGCAGGTCGGGCCCGGTGAAGGAGCGGACCACGTGCGGGACCATGAGCCCGACGAAGACGATCGGCCCGCAGGCCGCGGTCGCGGCGCCGCACAGCACGGTGGCGGCGGCCATGGACAGCGCACGGGTGCGGTTCAGATCGGCGCCGAGCGCGCGAGCGGTGTCGTCGCCCATGGCCATGGCGTTCAGGGGCCGGGCCAGCGCCAGCGCGACGACCGTGCCGACCACGAGGAAGGGCAGCACCTGCTTGATGGTCGAGTCGGTGGCCGAGGCCAGCGAACCGACCGTCCAGAAGCGCATCTTGCCGAGCGCCGCGTCATCCATGATCATCACGGCCTGCAGATAGCCGTAGAGCGCTGCGCTGATCGCCGTGCCGGCCAGCGCGAGCCGCACCGGGGTGGCGCCGCGGCTGCCGCCCAGGAACCAGACCAGCGCACCGACCCCGGCCGCGCCGAAGAAGGCGAACCAGACATAGCCGCTCAGGCTCGTGACACCGAAGTAGGTGATGGCGGTGACGACCGCGGCGGACGCGCCCGCGTTGATGCCCAGCAGTCCGGGGTCGGCCAGCGGATTGCGGGTGAGCGCCTGGAGGACGGCACCCGACAGCCCGAGCGCGGCGCCGACGAGCAGCCCGAGGACGGTACGCGAGATCCGGTCGTCCACCACGACGTCGGAATATGTCCCCGTGCCGTGGAACAGACCGTGCCAGACCTGGTCCAGCGGCAGCGCTTTCGCACCGATCGCGATACTCGCCAACGCGACGAGCACCAGAAGGGCCAGGGACACGAGGAGCCCAACGGCACGTATCGCCTGACGGCTCGGGGGCGCGGGGGCGGTCTCCGCGCGCTGTTCGGGGGCACTGTCGACCAACACGTGGTTAGGTTAGCCTACCCTCGCTCACGCTTCGATCCCGGGTGACTACGCTCCACCACCGACGAGCCCTCGGGGCCTTCAGAGCCCCAGCCGCGCCAGCGCCTTCCCCCCGTCCAGCTCGCACGTCCCGTCCCCCGCGGCCGTCCACGCCGCCGCGCACAGCGCCCGCAGCCCGTCGAGCGCATCACCGTCGCCCGCGAGTTCCAAGCGTTCGCTCCCGGCCTGCGCCGTCCAGCCGCCGCAGCGAAACCCGTCGCCCTCCTCCATGACCTCCGGCTGCCCGGTGAGCAGCCCGCGCAGATCGGCGTCCACATACGTCGGCCGGTGCTGCGGCGGGGCCGCGAGGAGCTGCGCGCCGTCCGTCACTCCGGTGAGCACGAGCAGCGAGTCCACCTCGCCGTTGAACGCGCCCTCGATGTCCGTGTCCAGCCGGTCGCCGACCACCAGCGGCCGCTTCGCCCCGGTCCGCAGGATCGTCTCGCGGTGCATCGGGGGCAACGGCTTGCCCGCCACCTGCGGCTCGGCGCCCGTGGCGATGCGTACGACCTCCACCGCGGCCCCGTTCCCTGGAGCGATCCCCCGCGCGCTCGGGATCGTCAGGTCGGTGTTGGACGCGAACCACGGCACCCCGCGCGCGACGGCGTAGGACGCCTCCGCGAAGCGCCCCCAGGGCAGGTCGGGACCGCCGAACCCCTGGACGACCGCCGCCGGGTCGTCGTCCGCCGACTCGACCGGCTCCAGCCCTCGCTCGCGCAGCGCGACCCGCAGTCCGTCGCCGCCGATGACCAGCACGCGCGCACCGGTGGGCACCTGCTCGCTGATCAGCCGCGCCACGGCCTGCGCCGAGGTGATGACGTCATCCGCGCCTGTCGGTATGCCGAGCTCACTCAGATGCTCCGCCACCGCATCGGGCGTACGCAGCGCGTTGTTCGTGACATACGCGAGATGCAACCCTCCCGAACGGGCCGTGCCCAGTGATGCCACGGCGTGCGCGATCGCGCTGCCGCCCGCGTACACCACGCCGTCGAGGTCGAGCAGAGCCGTGTCGTAGGCCTCGCTCAGCGCCTGTTCACTGGCCTCGGGCCGGGTCCTGGCGGTCTGGCTCATTACGCATCGCTCCTCGTTCGATCTCTTTCCCCCGATCATCCCGTACAGCGTCTGCACACTTACGATGCCTCAATGAACTATGCAGGTCCCGCGGAGGAAACCCCGGCGCGCAGCGGCCTCGAACTGACCCCGTTCCGGGGCCTGCGCTACGACCCCGACCGGGTCGGCAGCCTCGCCGCCGTGACATCTCCGCCGTACGACGTCATCGTCCGGCCGGACGGTCTGCTCCACCTCGAGTCCGCCGACCCGCACAACATCGTCCGGCTGATCCTCCCCCAGGACACGACCCCGACCGCCCGCAACCGCCAGGCGGCGGACACCCTGCACGACTGGGTGTCCGAAGGCGTCCTGGCCGCCGACCCCGAGCCGGGCCTGTACGTCTACGAGCAGCACGACGACGGCATGCTGCAACGCGGCATCATCGGCGCCCTGCGCCTGTCGGAGCCGTCCGCCGGCGTCGTCCTCCCGCACGAGGACGTCATGCCGCACATCATCGCGGACCGCGCGGCCCTGATGCGCGCCACCTCGGCCAACCTCGAACCGCTCCTGCTGACCTACCGCGGCAACGGCTCCCGGGTCGGCACGGCCGCCGTCATCGAGCGCACCGCGGAGGGCGACCCGCTGCTCTCGACGACCACGGAGGACGGTTTCAGCCACCGTCTGTGGGCCATCACCGACCCGGCCGACCTGGCCGAGATCCAGACGGATCTCGGCCGGCACCAGGCCCTCATCGCGGACGGCCACCACCGCTGGGCGACGTACCTGCGGCTGCGCACCGAGCACCCCTCACCCAGCCCCTGGGACTACGGTCTCGTGCTCCTGGTGGACACCGCGCGCTATCCGCTCCGGGTCCGCGCGATCCACCGCCTGCTGCACAATCTGCCGGTCGCGGAGGCGCTGAGCGCCCTCACGGACGCGTTCCGTGTACGTCACCTCGACGTTCCACTCCCTGAGGCCCTGGAGGCCCTCGCCGCGGCCGCCGCCGAGGGCAACGCCTTCCTCCTCGCGGGCGACGGCTCGTTCCACCTGGTCGACCGCCCGTCCCCGGACCTCCTCGCCCGTACGGTCCCGGCGGACCGCCCCGAGGCCTGGCGCACCCTGGACGCCACCGTCCTGCACGCCACTCTCCTGGCCCACATCTGGGACATCCCCGAGGACTCGCCCGCCCACATCGCGTACATCCACGACACGGCCGCCACGGTGGACAAGGCGGAGCGCGACGGCGGTACGGCCGTCCTCATGCACCCGGTCCGCGAGGAGGTCGTACGCGACCTCGCCCGCCAGGGCGTCACGATGCCCCGCAAGTCGACGTCGTTCGGCCCGAAGCCGGCTTCGGGGCTGGTACTGCGGGCGCTGCCCTTCTGAGCCACCCCGGCGAAAACAGGGGCTGAAACGCCATGGGCGGCGAGATCCCTTCCGGAATCCCGCCGCCCATGTCCTACGACAACCGCTGTACGTCAGCCGCGCGGAGCATCGTCGTCGGCCTCGACGACGGGCTTGGTCTGCTCGGCCTCGACGATGTCGTCCTCGCCGTCGTCCTCGCCGTCGTCCTCGGTGTCGACCTCGGTGTCGGCCTCGGTGTCGACCTCCGCGTCCGCGTCCGCCGCGGCCTCGACGACGTCGTCCTCGTCCTCGTCCTCGACGAACGCGTCGACGAACTCGACGCCGTCCAGCTCGGCGAGCCGGTCGGAGGCGTCCGTGCTGCCGTCCTTGTCGGACTCGACGGCCTTCGCGAACCACTCGCGCGCCTCGCCCTCACGACCGGCGGCCAGCAGCGCGTCGGCGTAGGCGTAACGCAGTCGCGCCGTCCAGGGCTGTACGGAGTTCGAGGCGAGCTCCGGGCTCTGGAGCGTCACGATGGCGGCGTCGAGCTGCCCCATGTCGCGCCGGGCGCCGGCCGCCACGAGCCGCATCTCGACCTGACCGGCCTTGTCCAGCTTGTGCACCTCGGGCGCACCCGCCATGTCCAACGCCTTCTCGGGCCGGCCCAGGCCGCGCTCACAGTCCGCCATGACGGGCCACAGGTCCACGTTCCCGGTCATACGGCGCGCCGCCCGGAACTCGGCGAGCGCCTCGCTGTACTTCTGGTTCGCGTACGCGGCGAACCCGGCCGCCTCGCGTACGGCGGCCACACGCGACGCCAGCCGCAGGGCGATCTTCGAGTACGCGTACGCGCCCTCGGGGTCCTCGTCGATGAGCCGGGCGACCATCACCAGGTTCCTGGAGACGTCCTCCGCGAGCCCCTTCGGCAGGCTCTGGAGCTCCTGCCGTACGTCCGCGTCGATCTCCTCACCCGTGACGTCATCGGGGATCGGCAGCCGCTTGATCGGCTCACGGTCCCGGTCGCGCTCGTCGCGGCCACGGAAGCCGCCACCGCGCCGGTCGTCGCCCCGGCGGTCGTCACGGCCCCGGAAGCCACCGGTGCCACCGGCGCGGCCACCCCGGTCGTCACGACGGGGGCCACCACGTCCGCGGTCGTCGCGACCCCGGTCGTCGCGGGCGTGGAAACCACCGCCGCCACGGCTGTCGTCCCGACGGTCATCGCGCCGGTCGTCCCGCCTGTCGTCGCGACGGAAGGCCGGACGGTCGCCCTCACGACGGTCGTCGCGGCGGTCGTCACGGCGGAAGTCACTGCGGTCGTCGCGCCGGAAACCGCCGCCACCACCACGGTTGTCGTCCCGACGGAAACCGCCACGGTCACCACTGTCACGACGGTCATCGCGCCGGTCGTCCCGACGGAACCCACCGCGGTCACCACTGTCACGACGGTCGTCACGGCGGTCATCGCGCCGGAATCCACCGCGGTCGTCGTCGCGACGGGGACCACTGCTGGGGCGGTCGTCGCGACGGGGACCACTGCTGGGGCGGTCGTCGCGACGGGGGCCGCTGCTGGGGCGGTCGTCACGGCGGAACGGCGGACGGTCTCCATCACGACGGAACCCGCCACGGTCGTCACCCCGGCGATCGTCACGCCGGAAGTCACCGCGGTCATCACGGCGGAAGCCACCGCGGTCGCCGCTGTCGCGACGGTCGTCACGGCGATCGTCGCGACGGAACCCACCGCGGTCGTCACCCCGGCGATCGTCACGCCGGTCATCACGGCGGAAGTCACTGCGGTCGTCGCGCCGGAAACCGCCGCCACCACCACGGTTGTCGTCCCGACGGAACCCACCGCGGTCGTCCTCGCGACGCGGGCCACTGCTGGGGCGGTCGTCGCGACGCGGGCCACTGGTGGGACGGTCGTCACGGCGGAACGCCGGTCGGTCCCCGTCCCGACGGACCCCACGGTCACGGTCGTCGCGACGCGGACCACTGGTGGGCCGATCGTCACGGCGGAACGGCGGGCGACCGCCCCGGTCGCCCTCACGCCGGTCGTCACGGCCACGGAAACCGCCACCGCCACGGTTGTCGTCACGACGGTTGTCGTCGCGACGGAAACCGCCGCCACCACCACGGTTGTCGTCCCGACGGAACCCACCGCGGTCGTCGTCGCGGCGCGGAGCAGCACTGGGGCGGTCGTCACGCCGGTCGTTGTCGCGGCGCGGACCCCCGCGGTAGCCGCCGCGGTCACCACTGTCCCGGCGGCGCTGATCGCGCTCCGGTCGCTCGTCGGGAGAGTTGGTGGACATGGTGACTCCTGTCATCGGTACCGCAAGTCATTCTCGCGCAGCCGGGTACCCGGCGCGCTTCGGAAAAGCAAAAAAGGACCTCTGGTCCCAGCGAGTCGCTGGGACCAGAGGTCCTCCAAAGATTGTTCGGCGGCGTCCTACTCTCCCACAGGGTCCCCCCTGCAGTACCATCGGCGCTGTGAGGCTTAGCTTCCGGGTTCGGAATGTAACCGGGCGT
>NZ_JBEYFS010000280.1:0-13958 GCF_040634475.1 Streptomyces sp. NPDC007095 | reverse complement strand
CCCTCGTACTGGACGTACTTGGGTCTGTGCCTGGTGCGGTGAGAGTGCGTGCATGGCGTCGCGGGGCGGACGGGAATTTGACGACAGGGCCTAGGTCTCCCGCCCCAAAGCGGTTCGGACGCCGCCCGGTTCGGAATGATCGGCGCAGGCTCGGGAAGGACGCCCGTACCTGGTCCGGCGCGTCTTGGCGACAGTACGGCGGCGAATCGAACGATAGGTCCTACGAATCCGTGGTGCGGGTGAGTGGGGACGGCCAACGGTGTGACCTTTCGTTGACCGGCCCGACAATCAGGGAAGCGATCCCGTATGACCCGCGTGATCAAGGCTCGTCATCTCTTCACCGCCCTGGTGACCGTTCTGACGCTCGTCCCGCCGGCCGCGAGCGCCGATGCGGGGTCCACCCCCCTCACCGGCCATGACCGCGGCCTCGGCAGCGATCAGGCGCAGTGGACCGGTACCTGGGAGACCGCCCCTTCCGGAACCGCCCCCGCCCTGCCCGGCGCCTCGATCCGCAACGTCGTGCACACCAGCGTCGGCGGCAGCGCCGCCCGCATCCGCGTCTCCAACCGGCTCGGCACCGCACCACTCCAACTCGACGCCGTCACCGTCGCGTTGCAGGAGTGGGGCAGGCCCATGAGCCCGAACGCCGACCCGGGGTCGTTGCGCGTCGCCACGTTCGCCGGCCGCCGGTCCGTGACGATCCCCGTGGGGCAGGACATGGTCAGCGACCCCGTCGGCCTCCCGATCCCCGACGACGCCAACCTCCTGATCTCGGTCCACACCCCCGCCGACTCCGGCCCGGCGACCTATCACCGCTCCGCGTTCCAGACCAACTTCCTGGCCCGAGAAGGGGACCGGACCGCCGACGAGCCCGGCACCGCGTACACCGTCACCCTCGGCAACTGGTACTACGTGACCGGTGTCGACGTACTGGGCGCTCCCGCCGCGGGCAGCGTGGTCGCGATCGGGGACTCCCTCACCGACGGCACCGGCTCGACGTCCAGCGCCAACCGCCGCTGGCCCGACCTGCTCGCCGCCCGTCTGCGCATGCTCCCCGCGTACCGCCGGCTCGGTGTCCTCAACGCGGGGATCTCCGGAAACCGCCTCCTGAAGGAGAGCGGCGGCCCGAGCGCCCTGACCCGCCTCGACGCCGACGTCCTCTCCCGCGCCGGGGTGCGCACGATGATCGTGCTGGAGGGCATCAACGACATCAAGGGCACGCCCGAGCAGACGGACCCCCTCGCCATCGAGGACGCCTACCGCCGGATCGTGGTGCGTGCCCACGCCCGCGGGATCCGGGTCGTCGGCGCCACGATCACCCCGTACGGCGGATACGGCGCCTATACGGAGTCCCGCGAGGCGGTCCGGCTGACGGTCAACGCCTTCATCCGCAACGCCGGTCTCTTCGACGCGGTCGTGGACTTCGACGCCGCCGTCCGCGACCCGGCCGACCCGCATCGCATCCGCCCCGCCTACGACCCCGGCGACCACCTCCACTTCAACGACACCGGGATGCAGGCGCTGGCCGACGACATCGACCTGAACACGCTCCTTCCCTAAGCGGGCAGCCCCCACCGGGGAGCGTCCGCGTTCGGCCGTACCGGCGTGATGGTCAGGTCCGGGCGGTCCCCCTTCGCCGTGATCAGCGCCGACTCGCCGCGACGCAGGGCGACTTGGATCGTCCCGTCGCCGACCGTCTCGTACCGCAGCGGCTGTCCCCGCCCGTCCCGTACGTCGATCGCGGCCGCGATGCCGTGCCGTACGACGCAGGGCGCGCCCGCCTCGCTGACCAGCCGGACCCAGCGGGTCGCGCCGCCCTTCCGTACCGCGCTGAGCAGAAAGGCGCCCTGGGTGCGGAAGTCATGGACCGTCAGGTCCGCCCAGGTGGCGGGCAGGGCGGGGAAGACCCGGACGACGCCGCCCCAGGACTGGCAGACCATGTCGTGCAGGGACTGGGCGGCCGACAGCGGCGTCTCGATGACCGGGCCCGACTCCTTGTACATGGTGTTGGGCTGGATGAAGCGGGTCATGAGCTGACCGAGGTACTTGAGAGCGTCCTCGCCCTTGCCGAGCAGCGCGGACATCGAGGCGGCGCCCGTGAAGGTGTAACCCTGAAGGGCGCCCTCGAAGCCCACCCAGTGCGCCAACGACTTCTCGATCAGGGCCAGTTCGTCGGGCGTGCGGCCGGTCAGCTCGTACAGCGGGTACACCGCGAGCAGATGCGAGTAGTGCCGGTGCGACTTCGCGAAGGGGATGTCCGCGCCGATCATGAAGCCGTTGGTGTCCGTCGGGTACGGCACCCGCTTGGCCAGCACCTCGCGCCAGCGCGGCGCCAGCGCGTCGTCGATGCCGAGGAGTTCGGCCGACTCCAGCAGGGTGTGGCAGCCCCAGGTCAGCAGCATCAGGTCGTAGTTGCAGTCGCGCGAGTTGCCGCCGTACTCGGGGGAGAAGGTGGCTGGCAGGTGCAACTTCCCGTCCGGGCCCGGCTCCAGGAAGTGCAGGTAGTAGTTGATCGCCTTGCGCAGCAGGGGGAAAAGGACGTCCCGCAGGATCGACTCGTCCATGGTGTGGCGGTAGCTGAGCCAGACGTTGTGCAGGGCCCAGGTGAGGTTGCCGACTTCGGGAGTCGGCGGGTCCTGGCCGGGGATGCCGACGCCGTAGCCGGTGAGGGTGCCCGCCGCGCCGTTGACGAGCTGCGGATCCGTGGTGCGCGGGATGCCGAGAGAGTCGGCGCGGTACCGGTCCGCCACCTCCTTCGACAGATTGCCCCGGAACTCACTCAACGCCCTGGTCACGGCGTCGAGTTCGAGGTGGTTCGAGCCGTGGATCAGCCAGTACTCCAGCTGGACGTTGAGGTTCCACCAGGTGTTGGGCCAGGGCGTGGACTCCAGCCAGGGGCCGCTGGTCGCCATCACGGGCGCGTCCCGCCGGGCCGCCGACGCCGTCTTGTAGAGCTGGATCCAGTAGAAGCGCTGAATGCGTGCGTCGGGGAGGGAGAGGAAGCTCTTGCGGTAGTAGGCGTGCCACCAGGCGCGATGGGTTCCCGCCAGCAGGTCGTACGGCAGCGCCGACGCCCAGCGCACGGTGGCGAGCGCCCGGCCCAGCGCCGTGGACCTGGGATACGAGTGCGCGACATGCGCGTACAGACATCGTGTTGCGCCCCGCGTCCGCTCCCGCCACGCGGTCACGTGCTGTCCACCCGACAGCAGGGGCTGTACGGCGGTGGAGACGCCGTCGTGTGTGGCGACCTCGGCGGGCGGATTGCCCTGGTAGCCGTCCGGGAGGGGCTTGAAGTCGGCGCGCGGGCTGATCGCGTCCGCCGGGTGGAAGACCCAGCGGAAGTCGCGCTCGCCCTCGCTGGGGGTCACCTCGACGGCGAGGACCGAGCGGGAGTTGTGCACCAGGGCGCGGAGCGTGAGCGTGCCCTTGTCCGTGGTGAGCGTGCCGGTCAGCTCGGCGTCGCGCAGCCCGAGCCGCCAGTCCAGCCCCGTGATCGCGCCCACCGGTTCCAGCGTGAACCAGCCGATGGGCAGGCGGGCGAGGCCGAAGAGGGAGCCGAACTCGGGGCGGTGGTCCTGCACCTGCGAGTGCTGGACGTTGAAGCGCACGGCCGAGACGGAACCGGTGTCCGCGCCCGGTTCGGCGTAGATCCCGGAGCCGAGGAAGCCGTTGCCGAGGTAGGGGCCCTCGTACCAGGTCCTCGGCATCCGCTGCCAGACCAGATCGGCGTCTTCGAGGACGGTGCGCCAGGGGTCGGAGGTGTCCGCGCGACCGGCCGCCCGGGCCTGGGTGGGCATGCCTCCGGCGAGCAGGGTGCCGCCGAGGGCGGATCCGGTGGCGAGGACGGTACGTCTGGACGGGCTGGGCATGCGGGTGCCTCCAGGCGGCTCGAGCGACTGCACTTCAGGCGGTTCATCGATTCATCGGAGCTATCCCGCGATGCAACGTAGAGAAGTGGCTGCAGCCCGTCAATATGAAGGGAGAGATCCGATGTGTTGGTTCCCGTTCCTGTGAGGTCGCTCAGCCCCAGATCACCGCGGTCAGCCACGCGGCCGTGACCAGCAGGCAGGCGGACAGCTCCGTCAGGACGCGCCAGCCGCCCGACCGCATGACCGTCCCCACCGCGGCCTTCGCCGGGCCGTGCCCGCCCAGCCGCGGCCGCTCGTAGAGATAGACCCCGCCGAGGAAGCCCGCGACCGCGCCGACCACCGGCAGCAGAACGAAACCGAGCAGTGCCCCGACCCCGGCGTACACGCCCATACGGGGAGTGGCGCCGGCCTCCCGGAGCCGTCGGGGCGGCAGCCCCCAGCGGATCGCCTGGGCCAACACCAGGACCACGGTCGCGCCCACCAGTACGCCCCAGGTGAGGGCCCGTGGGTCGGCCAGGGCCCACCACAGGACCGCGGCCCAGACCAGCCACGACCCCGGCACACCGGGCACCAGTACTCCGCACAGGCCGAGCACGATCACCACGCCGACCAGCAGGAGTTCCCACGCTCCCATCTGTCCAGCCTGACTGAGCGGGCGCGAAGGCGCAGGTCAGTCCCGGGCCACCCAGCCCTTCTCGTAGGCGTGCCAGCCCAGCTGGAGCCGGGTCGTGACGCCCGCCAGCTCCATCAGCCGCTTCACCCGGCGCTGTACGGTCCTGAGGCCCAGGTCGAGCTGTTTGGCGACGCTCGCGTCGGTCAGCCCGGCCAGCAGCAGGGAGAGGATCTCCAGGTCGGTGACGTCGGGGCCGTCCGGCTCCTGCTCCATGACGCCCCGGCTGCCGAGCCGCAGCGGCAGCGCGTCCCGCCACACCGACTCGAACAGGCCCGACAGCAGCTCCAGCAGCCCGCTGGCGTGCACGACGAGGGCGGCGGGCTCCGCGGTGTGCGAGGTGAGCGGCACCATCGCGAGCGTCCGGTCGGCGATCACCAGCTTGGTCGGCACCTTGTCCACGACCCGTACCTGCTCGTCGCGGCTGAGCGCGGCGGACAGCTCGGTGAGGCCGGTGGGCTGGTCGAGGACGGCGCGTTCGAGCACCACGCGGTAGCCGACGCCCCGTCCCGCGGCCTGTTCCTCCGCGTCGTTGTCCATCCCGGAGACCACCATCGGGTTCCCGGTGACGAGCGCGCACACCTCCGTGGCCGCGCCGAGCTGGAGCTGGAGGAACCGCTGGGTGACCGCCGCCGCTCCGATCACCACCTCCACCAGGTCGTGCACGGCGGGTTCGGTGGCCTGGGCGCGGTACTCCTCGGCGAGCAGGGCGGCCGCCAGTTCCGCCTTCTCCAGCTCGTGCCGCTGCTGGGTGAGCAGTGCGCCGAGGGCGACGCCGGGCGGCGCCGCGACCCAGCGTCCCGGGCGGCCCGAGGACTGGGCCGCGAGACCGTGCCGCTCCAGTCGGCGCAGGGCGCGCTCGGTGTCGTGCTCGCCGAGCGTGAGCCGCCGTGCGAGGTCGGGCACGTCGGCGGCGCCCACGGACACCAGTGCCCGGTAAGCCGACTCGTGCGCCTCGTCCAGACCTATCGCTCCCAGCATGCGGCGATGCCCTCCCCAAATCCCGTTCCGGCCGTGACCTGGCGGAAATCGGCCACGGCGCAAACCCGCCTCGGCACATCATCGCCGTGGCACCCGTAACTCTGCCAAGCTCACGGCACCGCGATAGCAACAGTCGCCTGTAATGCCTGGTTTGGGCCGGATCGGCCTGCGTGGACGCGGGCGGAGTGATCTTGGGAGTGGCACCTCGGGGAGCGCGACAGCGCGCGTCACAGGGGAACCTCAGGGAAGCAGGTCACACTCAGGGCGCCGCCGGGCGGTTCTCCCGTGGGGGGTGGAATCGTCCGGCGGCTTCGACGCGACGTCCGACGCTTCTTCAACCCTCCGCACTCGTACGGCCATCCGATACGTCACCCGATGCGTCGTTCGACTACCAGTCCTATGGCCGGATTTTCCGGATGCCCCGTTTTCATCCGGCTCTCGCGGTGGACAATTAGGGGCATGAGCCAGCAGGGGGAGAGGCCTACCGGTCACGAGGACGACTGGTGGGGGCAGCTGTACGACGACTCCACCGGGGACACGGGGCCCACGCCCGCGGCCGATTCCCTCGACGACCGCTTCGCGTCGGCCGCGGGGACGGTGGGATCGGGGTCCGCGCCTCGGGCCGTGCCGCCCGAGCGGGACAGGTCGCCCGTCGTCCCGGAGCAACGGGGCGGCGGCGCCATCCCGCGCGGCGAGGAACTGGGCCGCCGCCTCGCCCCCCGTTGGGACCGCGAGCCCCGGTCCGACCCACCCGACCGCTTCCTCGACCCGGCCCGGCCCGCCGAGAACCTGACCCCGTCGACGAGCGCGGACGCCGGCTCCTCGCGGAGTGGCGGGGACCTTGGCGTCTCGGGAGGCAGGGAGGACTCCGAGCCCTCTCCTGGTGGCGGGGACCCGGACCTTTCGTGGGGCGGGTACCCGGGTCCCTCGGGGAGCGGGGAGGATCCCGGCCCCTCGTCGGCCGACGCGGCGCCCGGCCCTTGGTGGAGCAGCGAGGCCACAGGCTTCTCCCGGAGTGGTGCGGACCCCGGCTCCTCGGGCGTCGGCGAAGAGCCCCCGACTCCCTGGGAACCCCCGCCCGCCGAACCGCCGACCCCCGGGGCCTTCCCGCCGGGACCGACGCCGCCCGGGTTGCACGCCGAGTCGCTCCGCGGCCGTACGTCCAGGGAATCGCCCGGCGCGGCGGTGCCACCGCGCCCCACCGCGCCGCCGGATCCCGCCCCGCCCGGCACAGCCGCCCCGGTGGACGCCCTCCCCGCCCCGCCGCCCCCCGAGCCGGTCCTCACCGTCCCCCACCAGCCACCCCACGTCGACCACGTCGGCTCGGGCCCGCCCACCTACGATGCCGAGCCCACGGCTCTCCCGCCCGCCGACCCGGACGACCTCGACGACCTGGTCGCCGACACCGTCCTGGACGGGGCGCGCTACGGGGCGAGCACCCTGCGCGCGGCCTCCGTGCGCGGCGACTCCGCGCGCTTCAGGGGCGAGCCCCGCCGGGACTCCCTGCTCACCGCCCGCTTCGGAGCGGGTGAGCACGCGCTGGTGCTCGTGGCGATGGCGACCGGCGCCCGGGCGACCCCCGGCGCGCACCGGGCGGCGGCCGAGGCGTGCCGGTGGATCGGGCGCGCCGTGGGCCGCAACCACGCGCGGCTGGCCGAGGACATAAGGGCGGCCCGTCGCGGCGACCTGAAGTCGGGCCTGCACCGGCTCACCGACCGCAGCCTCGGCAAGCTGCGCGCGAGCGCCGCCGAACAGGGCGTCGAACCCGAGGAGTACACCGCCGGCCTGCGCTGTCTGCTGCTCACCGGGGACCCCGAGTGCCGTACACGCGTCTTCTTCGGAGTCGGCGCCGGCGGCCTGTTCCGGCTGCGGGACGGCGAGTGGCAGGACATCGAGCCGCGGGTCGCCGAGACCACCGGCGAGGCCGTGGTCGGCTTCGGTTCACTGCCGCACGAGACCCCCGAGGGCGACCGGCTCACCATGGACCTGGGCATCACCACGCCCCCGAGCCCGTACGAGCCGGCTCCCGAACCGCCCCGCGAACCCTTCCGTTTCCGCGCCTCCGTCGCCCGACCGGGTGACACGCTGCTGCTGTGCACCGGCGGCCTCGCGGAGCCCCTGCGCGGCGAACCGCAGTTCTGCGAGCACCTGACGGCGCGGTGGTCGGCGGGCGAGCCGCCCGGCCTCGCCGCGTTTCTCGCCGACACCCAGGTACGGGTCAAGGGATACGCCGACGACCGGACCGTCGCGGCCCTTTGGGAGGCGTAACGGCGCACCGTGTGAATTCATGGACCCAAAGGCTGAACCAAGGGACCCGCGGGATCCATGGATCACAAAGAGGTGCGTGCAGCATGGCCAAGCAGAACGTCGCCGAGCAGTTCGTCGACATCCTCGTCCGTGCGGGCGTCAAGCGCCTGTACGGCGTCGTCGGCGACAGTCTCAACCCGGTGGTGGACGCGATCCGGCGCAACGCGGCGATCGACTGGATCCACGTCCGGCACGAGGAGACGGCCGCCTTCGCCGCGGGCGCCGAGGCCCAGATCACCGGCAAACTCGCCGCCTGCGCCGGCTCGTGCGGCCCCGGCAACCTCCACCTCATCAACGGTCTGTACGACGCCCACCGCTCCATGGCCCCGGTCCTCGCCCTCGCCTCGCACATCCCCTCCGGCGAGATCGGTCTCGGCTACTTCCAGGAGACCCACCCGGACCAGCTCTTCCGCGAGTGCAGTCACTACAACGAGATGATCTCCAACCCGAAGCAGATGCCGAGACTGCTGCAGACCGCGATCCAGCACGCGGTGGGCCAGTCGGGCGTCAGCGTCGTCTCCCTCCCGGGCGACATCGCCTCCGAGCCGGCCCCGGACAAGGCCCTCGAGACCGCCCTCGTCACCTCCCGGCCCACCGTCCGCCCCGGCGACACCGAGATCGACAAGCTCGTCGCGATGATCGACGAGGCCGACAAGGTCACGCTCTTCTGCGGCAGCGGCACGGCGGGCGCGCACGCCGAGGTCATGGAGTTCGCGGAGAAGGTCAAGTCCCCGGTCGGACACGCGCTGCGGGGCAAGGAGTGGATCCAGTACGACAATCCGTACGACGTCGGTATGAGCGGTCTGCTCGGCTACGGCGCCGCCTACGAGGCCACCCACGAGTGCGACCTGCTGATCCTGCTCGGCACCGACTTCCCGTACAACGCCTTCCTCCCGGACGACGTCAAGATCGCCCAGGTCGACGTCCGCCCCGAGCGTCTGGGCCGCCGCTCCAAGCTGGACCTGGCGGTGTGGGGCGATGTGAAGGAGACCCTGCGCTGTCTGACGCCCCGGGTGAAGCCCAAGGGGAACCGCCGTTTCCTCGACAGGATGCTGAAGAGGCACGCGGACGCGCTCGAGGGTGTCGTCAAGGCGTACACGCGCAAGGTCGAGAAGCACGTTCCGATCCACCCTGAGTACGTGGCCTCCGTCCTCGACGAACTCGCCGACGAGGACGCGGTGTTCACGGTCGACACCGGGATGTGCAATGTGTGGGCGGCCCGCTACATCTCGCCCAACGGCCGCCGCCGGGTCATCGGTTCGTTCTCGCACGGCTCGATGGCGAACGCGCTGCCGATGGCGATCGGGGCCCAGTTCACCGACCGGGGCCGGCAGATCGTCTCGATGTCCGGAGACGGCGGGTTCTCCATGCTGATGGGCGACTTCCTCACCCTCGTCCAGTACGACCTGCCCGTGAAGGTCGTTCTCTTCAACAACTCCGCCCTGAGCATGGTCGAGCTGGAGATGCTGGTCGCCGGGCTGCCGTCGTACGGGACCACGAACAAGAACCCCGACTTCGGGGCCGTCGCGCGTGCGTGCGGGGCGTACGGCGTGCGCGTCGAGAAGCCCAAGGACCTCACCGGCGCCTTGAAGGCCGCCTTCAAGCACAAGGGCCCGGCTCTCGTCGACATCGTCACCGACCCCAACGCCCTGTCCATCCCGCCGAAGATCAGCGCGGAGATGGTGACCGGGTTCGCCCTGTCGGCGTCGAAGATGGTCCTGGACGGAGGCGTCGGCCGGATGGTGCAGATGGCCCGCTCCAACCTGCGCAACGTGCCGCGTCCCTGACCGGCTCCCCGTCGAGTACGGCCATAGCCGCAGCCGAGAGTCGGTAGACGGACCGAGCGCTCACGGTCAATACGCCCGGGAGGAGGAGGCGCCGGGTGGCGCGGGCCCGCCGGGAGCGCCGTCGCCGTGCGCGGGGGCGCACCGGCTCACCTCCCCCTCGCGGACCCGGCCAGGGGGATGCGTCGGCCGTACCGTGCGCCTCGAGCAGGCCTCGAGCAGGTGCCGGGCAGGGCAAGCGGGGCTTTTCACGGGACGGGTCACCGTCGCGCGAGCCGGGCCCGGAGAGTCCTGGCGTACGGGCTGTGGCGCCCCACAGGGCACCGTTCCGGCGCGATGCCGTGCTTCCGCTCGGGAATGGCTGGTGGTTGACCATTCGACATGACTGCCGCGTCGCCGATGGGGCATGGATTCCCGTGAACATGTTCGATCAGGAGGGGAACCCGACATCGGCATGCAGGCGGGGGTCATGAAGAGGCAGGTACGAGGGGGCGGTCCCGTGGCCATCGGGGCCTCCTCGGCACAGGCAGTGGAGGAAGAAGCGACCGACGGCGCGAGGGACCCGGCCGCCGCGCAGCTCAGGCGGCGGCTGGCCAGGGCCGATCTAAGGGCGGTGCCGGAGGCACGCAAAGCACTGAGGGAACTCTTACGGCACTGGGGGAAGCCGGAGAAGTCCGAGATAGCCGAGTTGCTGACCAGCGAACTCGTCACCAACGCCCTCATCCACACCGACCACGACGCGGTCCTGACGGCCACCGTCGGACCCGGCGGACTCCGCGTGGAGGTACGGGACTTCGTGGGACGCAGGCCCAGGCTGCGGGTACCGATCGCCGACGACGGTACGCACGGCAGAGGCCTCGTCCTCGTCCAGTCCCTCGCGGACGCCTGGGGGGTACGCCCGCACGGCGTGGGCAAGTCGGTCTGGTTCGAACTGGACGGCGGCGCGGTGTAGTCACCGCGCCGCCGTAGTTCCTGTCCGGGGTCCGGCCGTTCAACGGCCGGACCACCCCGGTGTCTCAGCCGAACTGCTGCTCCAGGTCCTTGAGCTTGCGCTCCAGGGAGTCGAGCCGCGGCAGGGCCATCGTGTCGTCCTCCGCGGTGAGATCGACCGTGATCGGGTCACCACTCTTGCGGACCGGCTGAAGGGAGGGCCGTGAGCGTACGGGCAGCTCCGGCGCTATGGCAGGCTCCGCGGTGGCCTGGGCGGGAGCACGCTCCACGGTCGTCTCCAGCTGCTGCCGGCCACCACCACCGCCACCACGGCCGGGCAGGCCCCGGTGACCGCGGCTGAGCGCCTTGAGGTGCGCCCGCTCGACCCGCTCCTCGTTCCGTCGGCGCAGGCGGTTCTGCTCCTTCTGGCGCTTGTCCTCGCGGACCTCCTCCACCGCCTCGTCCAGGGTGCGGACGTTCTCCAGGAGCATCAGCGACCAGGCGCTGTACGTCTCACGGGGCGCGCGGAGCCAGCGGACGATACGGATCTGCGGCAGCGGACGCGGGACCAGGCCCTGCTCACGCAGCGCGGCACGGCGGGTCTGCTTCAGCGCCCGGTCGAACAGCACGGCGGCCGACAGGGACATGCCCGCGAAGAACTGGGGAGCGCCCGAGTGGTCCACACCGCGGGGAGCGTGCACCCAGTTGAACCAGGCGGCGGCACCGGCGAAGGTCCACACGAGTATCCGGGAGCCGAGCGCCGCGTCACCGTGGCTGGCCTCGCGCACGGCGAGGACGGAGCAGAACATGGCCGCGCCGTCCAGACCGAACGGGACGAGGTACTCCCAGCCGTCGGTGAGTCCGAGGTTCTGCTGGCCGAAGCCGACGAGGCCGTGGAAGGAGAGCGCCGCGGCGACCGCGGCACAGCAGAACAGCAGCACATAGGAGGCCGTGCCGTAGACGGCTTCCTTACGCCTGCGACGCTCCTCGCTGCGCTCCCACGAGTCGTCGTTGTTGCTGCTCGCGTTCTCCCCGGACCGCTTGCTGCGCGCGAGCACCGCCACCGCCGCCAGCAGTCCCAGGAGCAAAACGGCGCCCGGAAGCAGCCAGTTCAGCGATATGTCGGTCAATCTCATCTGGGGTCCCTTGCATTGGGATAGGGCGTAACGCCCGCCATATTGGCCCACGCCCGTCGACCCTCAGGGGGTTTCGGGGCAAGAGGCCGCCAAGAGAGTGCAAGGGGATGCGCAGGGCGACATTCTGCTCGAACTGCCGCGCGAGGGACGGGAGCTGAGTGCGAATAAGATTACCCGTACGGATGGTTCTACGGAAAGTTCCTGCGACAAGTGAGGAAGTTGTGAAGTGCCTGTCATCTGTCGGGCACCCGCCGGGAGTCTCAATCGGAGTTGATCTTAGAGCACCCGGGGGGCCGTCCGTGCGGCGGGGTCGGCGCTCAATCCGTCGCGGTGGCCGTCAACTTGGCGATGCGGTCCGTGTCGCAGGTGCGCGGGCAGTTGACGCAGGTGTCCTCGGGACGCAGGGTGTAGAAGATGCAGCAGCTCACCCGGTCGCGGATGGGAAGGGACTCCCC
Source organism: Streptomyces sp. NPDC007095 (assembly GCF_040634475.1). NCBI lineage: Bacteria > Bacillati > Actinomycetota > Actinomycetes > Kitasatosporales > Streptomycetaceae > Streptomyces > Streptomyces sp. NPDC007095. The sequence goes on along the minus strand of NZ_JBEYFS010000280.1, from coordinate 1,826 downwards.
GTTCGGGCCGCTCAGTTCACGGAACGCGGCGGATCCGACGTACGGCCGGGTGGCCCCCGGCAGTAGCAGTTCCAGCTCGCGCAGCGCGCGCCGCTCCTCGCCGAGCAGCTCGGCGACGTACCAGAGGCCTTCGACGACCTCGTCGGTCGCCATGCCCCACAGGGCCCGGCCGCGGCGCCGCATGCGCGGGCCGAAGCCGCCGAGGACCGGCTCCAGGTGTTCGGCCGCCGCCGCCCGTACCTCGGCCCGCAGCGCCTCCTCGTCCGGGACGACCCGGGCGCCGGGCAGCAGGGCCGCCGGGTCGCCCGGCAGGCAGGCGAATTCCTCGACCCGGACCGCCATCCGGCCGAGCGTGCGCTGGAATGTGACGCGCTCCACAGGGAGGCGGGGCACCCGGCGCAGCAGGAACCACGGGACGGTGATCAGCAGACAGGCCGGCCAGGCGTACCGGTGCAGCCCGAAGCTCGCCACCACGTCCGGGCGCGCCCGCTGTCCGTAGTCCCTGATGATCTGCGCCTCGTCCCAGGCGAGGAAGGTGTCGAGGTCGGCCCCGCCCGCCGTGAGCCCGGCGGCGCCGACCCAGCCGTCGCCCTCCGGGGCCGTTTCCTCCTGCCCCAGTTCCCGCACGCTCAGCTCAGGAAAGACCTCGGTCAGCCGGGTGTACGCGTCCGTGACGGCCGAGCGGGCGGGGTGGGCGTCGGCGAGGCCCGGGGCGCCTGTGGCCAGGGCGGGAGCGGACATACGGGTACCCCGCTTCACGATCGTTGACAGGTTAGGCTTACCTTACCCTCGATGTCGGATGTTTGAACTGGGGCCATGTGCGCCTATGGTGCTTGACGGACGGGTAACAACCGCCGCAATGACCCCCAAGTACCACCAAGCCCGGAGGAGGACCCCGTGGAGCAGGCCGGTTCGCTGGGCGCGCGCGGTTCCACCGGGTCAGCGGCCCCGGACATCGGTACGGCGTCCGTCCGGGTGCCCGCACAGGCGCGGGCGGCGGACGTCGAGCGGGAGCGGGGCGTCGCCTCGGACGAGTCCCGGTCCGCCTCCGGAGCCCGGGGCGAGCACACCCACAGCGAGCCGCCCGTCCCGCACCCCCGCGTGGAGAGCGCGCGCCCCGTGGTCCAGCGGGCCTCGGTCCGCGGGCAGATCCTCGACGCCCTGCGCACCGCCCTCGTCGCGGGCGAGCTCGCCCCCGGCCAGGTGTACTCGGCGCCCGTGCTCGGCGAACGCTTCGGGGTCTCCGCCACGCCCGTACGCGAGGCGATGCAGCAGCTCGCCCTCGAAGGCGCCGTCGAGGTCGTACCGAACCGGGGCTTCCGGGTCGTCCGGCGCGGGACGCGCGAACTGGCCGAGCTCGCCGAGATCCGCGCCCTCCTCGAAGTGCCGGTGGTGCTGCGCCTCGCCCGCACGGTGCCCGCCGCGCGCTGGGCCGAACTGCGCCCGCTCGCAGAGGCGGCGGCGCGTGCCGCGTCCGCGGGGTGCCGTGCCACCTACGCCGAGTGCGACCGCGCCTTCCACCGCGCGCTCCTCGCCCTCGCCGGCAACGACCAGCTCGTACAGTTCGCCGACGACCTGCACCGCCGCGCCCAGTGGCCCCTCGCCGGCGGCCCCGTCCCGCGCGGGCGCGCGGACCTCATGGCCGACGCCGCCGAGCACATCGCCCTCCTGGACGCCCTGACCGCCCAGGACCTCCCGGTCGTCCAGTCCCTCGTACGAGAGCACTTCGCCGACAGCTAGTGCCGCAACAGGCAACGTTCGCCCCGTCGCGACGCCCGGCACGCACTCTCGCCGCACCGGCCGAAAGCCCAAGTACGTCCAGTACG
>NZ_JBEYFS010000279.1:0-14008 GCF_040634475.1 Streptomyces sp. NPDC007095 | reverse complement strand
GTAGGCGATCCCGAACAGACGCGCCCGGTGCTGCACAAAAACAGAAACAGCCTCGTCAAGGTCGCTCGTCACAGGGGACGACTCGAAATACATGATCCTGTGGTCCTCGTTCCTCCGGATACAGCTGTCGCGTGGCGGGATCACATCGCTACCGCGTGCAAGCAGACGGATTCGACAAGCCGTCCTACGACGCGCTGCTCATGGCCGAGGTCCTGCCGGGCATGAGGCTCTGGACGGCTTGTTCGGGTGATGCCGGAAATGTGGTCGCTGAAAGTCACGACTGGTCCGATCGCATCTGAACCAGAGTTCCGAATTGGCCCCGCTCCTCCGAGGGGACCGGCACATAGGGATGCCGCAGGCTGTTGTCGGAACAGCAGGCGTCCGGCAGAGACATTGCGGTCTCATGGCCCGCCCCTTGGCTCAAATCAGAACTCTGAGCAACAGATACCCTCTTCTTCCCGCAATGAGATGCATTCTTCGCCAACCACCCCAGACTGGGCCATAGCGGCAACGATATGCATCGCACAATCTAGTGATTCGGCTGGCCGGCCGAGTGGCAGGACCTCAAACGGTGTGCGCCCGAAGCCGTATCGAAGCGCGGAAGCCCCTGTTTCCCGCACTGGACGTCCAGTGAGCTGCCTCGGGATGTCGGCATGCGGCCTCCGCCGACGTGGCCTCGCCACCCCGGCGGACGAGTGTGACCGCCTGGGACCTCATCGGCGACCGGACTGCCGAACCTGGCCTCCGGCACACCCAACAGCTGACCATCGAACCTGCATTGGGATGGGCGATGAATTTCGCGGCCCAGCCCTCGAAGAACGTGATGTGACTGTCTCGTCGAGCGATGCCCGGCCCGTACGGGTTCGACCCTTCGTGGCGTCCTCGACTCCATGTCCTCGCGCGGAATACCGAGTGCGCCGTAGCACTGCTCGCCGAAGGCGCACCGACGTTCGTGCCAGGGGGACTTCGGTGGAGACGGGTACTGCTCGCAGTCCGGCTCATCCCTGGGGGTGCCCGCGGCCAGGCGCTCGGCGACGCGCTTCTTGATCTCGGCCAACGACCAGACGGCCAGCACGGAGGCGTGCCAAGGCTGGAGGTTCGATCCGGACCGCCCAGACCGCGGCGGACAGCACGCGCTCCAGCACCTCCTTCGGGACCTGCTGGTCGGTGAATCCGCGCACCGTCCGTCGGCTCATGACCGCCTCATAGACGTCCAAGACCGCCCGCCTCCCTCATCCGCTCAGCCTGTCGAACCATTGACCGGCGGGGATCGGGAAATGTGACGCGGAGCCCGACACGCCACGAGCGGCAGTCGCACCAGGACGCTCCCCACCCAGGCGACCATGCAGTGGGCACCCCGCCCGGATAGACCTCACCAGCCAGAATGACTCAGTGCGCTCCTGAGGCGCATCGCACAATCTAGTGACTGCCGGCCGGCAGGCCCGCAAGCACGCCGACGCGGCATCACTGCCAGTGATGCCCGCCGCGCAAACCCGGCACTTCACGCCAAGGCCGCGAAGCGATCATTGAGGCAGTGCTTCGCAGTCCCGCACCGGACGGCGGTGCCGCATCAGCCGGCCGGTCGGGTCGGCCGCGCGGCGAGGTGCTCGCCGTGGGGCGAGTCCTGTTCCGCGCGGCCTCCCGCCGAACCGGACGTGACGGTTTCCCAGTCATCCGACTCTCCAGTGACCACTGCGCGAGTGGTCTGGCCGGCCGTTCTGAGTGGATTCGATCGCGGCAGGTGTCGCAGGCCACGAGGTTTTGCGTCGCCGGTGAAGCATGACGCGCGCCCAATCGGAAGGCTGCCATCCGCCATGTGCGAGGTCGGCGAGGACGCGGATCGTCCCGTTCCGGCTGGTGGTGACACCACGGACGGGCAGAAGAAATACGGTGAGCTCACCGAGCAGGTCATCGAGTACTTCGCCACAGCCGGCGACGTCGATGTACGGGCCCGTGATGTCGCCGCCGCTCTGGGCCGTGACTCCGGCAGCGGAGCATCAACGGCGTTCGCAGCACACTTGACCACCTTGTCGACGCCTTCTCCTGTCCAGCGGCCCAGGCGCGGCCTCTACCGCGCCCATCGTTCCTGGCGGTGGTTCGCCCGAGCGGTCTCCGCCTCGGCCGCCTTGTGAAGGGCCGCCCGATACCTCTTCGGCGGGCTGGTCAGCCGCAGGACCGCCTTGCACCGCCGACGTGCACGGCCCGACACGGGCCACCGAAGGGCGCTGCGGTCGGCGCCACCGGTGGCACAGTGGCGCCATGTGCGGCCGCTACGTCTCCACCCGCAGCCCCGAGGACCTGGTCCAGCTCTTCCAGGTCACCCACTGGCGTGCCGAGGAGGCGCTGGCGCCGAACTGGAACGTCGCCCCGGCCAACAACGTGTGGGCCGTCCTCGAGCGCGTCCCGCGCGACCAGACCGATGCCACCGCGGTGGAGCGGGAGTTGCGGCCGCTGCGCTGGGGCCTGGTGCCGTCCTGGGCGAAGGACATGAAAACCGGCGCGCGGATGATCAACGCGCGCGTGGAGACCGTGCACGAGAAACCCGCCTACCGCCGCGCATTCGCCAAACACCGCTGCCTGCTGCCGGCCGACGGCTTCTACGAATGGGAGCAGGCCAAGGACCCCGACACGGGCAAGGCCCGCAAACAGCCGTACTTCATCCATCCCGAGGACCAGCAGGTGATGGCGCTCGCCGGCCTGTACGAGTACTGGCGCAACCCGCAGGTGAAGCAGGACGACGACCCCGCCGCCTGGCTGACGACCTGCACCATCATCACCACCGAGGCCACCGACACCGCCGGCCGAGTTCACCCCCGCATGCCGCTCGCCCTCACACCGGACCACTACGACGCATGGCTCGACCCCCACCACCAGGACCCCGACGAACTGCGGGCGCTGCTCACCCAGCCCGCCGACGGCCACCTTGACGCTCGGCCGGTCTCCACGGCCGTCAACAACGTCCGCAACAACGGCCCGCGGCTCCTCGACGCGATCACCCCGTAGCTGCTGCCGCCTTGCCCAGACCGATCGCGACGGCTTGGGCGAGCATCTCGGCGGTCACGGGGCCGGGCGGCGAATCGGGAAACAGCGAAGCCCCGTCGTGAGGGCGGGGCTTCGGGGAAGCGCAGCGACGATATTGCCAGTGGAGGTTAGCGATGCAACCCCCAGCTCACCTGCGTCTTCTATTGAATCGGCGGCACCGGCATGCCGGGGGGCTAGGGTCTGTCGCGAAAGTGGATCTTGGGTGCCGAGCAGGTCGAGGGGCTGACCGTTCGCTATGGCCGTCGCACGCCTGCCGCCCGGCGAGTTCTGGAGGCTGTCGCCGTCGCGTTCGCCAGCCGGGCCGGGAGCCGTCTCGCTGCCGTTTTGCACGCTCGGGTGAGCCGGACGACACTACGCAAACGATCATCGAACGCTTTGGCTTGCCATCCGTAATCATCCTGGGGGATCGGCCTTCTTGGCCCTAGGCATACTCAGGTACCACGAGATCAATGACTCCGAACGGGCGCTCAAGGGCCGGCCCGGTGCAGCCGATCCTTCGGAAGGGGCCGCTGGGGATGCCGGCAACGTGAGCCGGATCGTTGGCGAACTCCGGTGTACCGAAACTCAGACGCTGACCACGCTTCGGGCTGCGCCCTCTACTGCTTCAACCCACGGTCGTCAATTGTCGGCAGAGAAGAACCTGATCAGGGCGCAGACAGGTACTCCCGACCGGTGAGGGGGCGGGTCGCAGAGCTGGTGCACTGCTGCTGGCTCCTCCGCCGAGGTCCACCCCGCACCCGCTGAGGACCAGCTCCGGATGGCGAGCCGAACCCCACCGCCCTCCCGGTCACCGCTCGCACTGATCTGCGCGAGGTCCGACACCCGGATGGGTGCCGGACCGCAGGCAGGTGTCAGGCCATTGCCGGTACCGCCGCCGGCGGTTCCGGTCCCACATACCGCGCTATCGGGCGGATGATCTTCGAGTCTTCCGCCTGTTCGAGGATGTTCGCGCTCCAGCCGACCACCCGCGCCGCCGCGAACGTCGCGGTGAACATCTCCCGCGGGAGTCCGCACAGTTCCATGACCACGCCGGCGTAGAACTCGACGTTCGTGTGGAGCTCGCGGCCGGGCTTGAGTTCCGCCAGGATCGCCTCCACGTGCTGTTCGACCTCGATCGCGAAGTCGACCAGCGGCCCGCCGAACCGTTCCGCGATGCCGCGCAGCATGCGGGAGCGGGGGTCCTCGGTGCGATAGATGGGGTGGCCGAAGCCCATGATGCGATCACCGGCGAGGACATGTTCGCGGATCCAGGGGTCGATCCGGTCGCGGCTGCCGATCGCGTCGAGCGTGTCCAGCGCACGGCTCGGAGCGCCGCCGTGCAGGGGACCCGAGAGGGCTCCCACCGCGCCGACCAGAGCGGCCGCCACGTCCGCTCCCGTCGACGTGATCACCCTCGCGGTAAATGTTGATGCGTTGAACCCGTGGTCAATGGTTGATATCAAGTACTGTTCGATCGCCCTGGCCCGGTCGGCGTCCGGTTCCGAACCAGTCAGCATGTAGAGGTAGTTCGCGGCGTACGGCAGATCCTCGCGCGGCTCGACCGGTTCCAGGCCCTGCCCCAGGCGGTACAGCGCCGTCAGCAGCGTGGGTACGGCCGCCGCGGCCTCGACCGTGTCTGCGCGACGCCGGTCGGCCCCGATGTCGTACACCGGCCGGAACCCCTTCGAGGCTCCGAGCAGCGACAGCGCCGTACGCAGACCGGCGAGCGGTCCGGACCGGCCGCTCGCCGCGGCAACGGCGGGCAGCGCGGCACGTACGTCGTCGGGCAGGCGGCGCAGTTCCGCGGTCTGCGCGGCGAACGCGGACAGCTGCGCCGCGTCCGGCAGTTCGCCGTGGACCATCAGGTGCCAGACGTCCTCGAAGCCGCGGGCCTGAGCAAGTTCGACGGCCGAGTATTGGCGATAGTGATAAAAGCCCTCCAGTCCCCTGACGTCACCGAGTGCGGTATCGGTGACGACGACGCCCGCGAGTCCACGCGGTACATCGACGGAGGGGGACGCGGCCCGGGTGATCGGCATGTTTCCTCCTTGAACTTGATTCAACTGTCCATGCTTGACTCAATCCGTGTCAATATTGATTGAATCAATATGCCGATACACGGATACGGTGGCATCCATGAGGGATCAAGAACCGGCAGGGTCGACACACGAAGGACCTGGAGGCCGCGGAGGCCACGAAGTCCGGCGGCTCAGCACCAGGGAGGCCGCCAAGCTGCTCGGCGTGAAGCCCGAGACCGTGTACGCATATGTGAGCCGCGGCCAGCTCAGCAGCCGACGCGACCCCGGAGGTCGCGGCAGCACCTTCGACGCCAAGGACGTGGAGGCGCTTGCTCGGCGCAACAGGCGTGATTCCAGCGGGAGTTCGAGCACCGGCGGCGAGCTGTCCGTCCGTACCCGCATCACTCTCATCGACAAGGACCGGTACTACTACCGAGGCGTCGACGCGACCGAACTGGCCGCGCGTCACTCCTACGAAGAGATCGCCGAATGGCTGTGGACCGGAGAGCTGCGCCCCGGCGTCACGTTCACCGCCCCGGAGACGTCCGTCACCGCCGCCCGCCGCGCCGTGGACGCGCTGCCCGAGCACAGCGGCCCCACGGACCGGCTCCGGGTCGCCGCGATCGCCGCCTCGGCGGCCGATCCACTGCGCTTCGACCTCTCGGAGAGCGCCGTCCTCGGCACCGCGCGCACCCTCATCCCCACCCTCGTCGCCGCCCTCCCGCCCCTGCGTCATGACCACCGCGACGAAGGCCCGCTGGCCAACCGGCTGTGGGGACGCCTCACCGGCCGGACTCCCGACGAGGCGTCACTTCGTGTGCTGGACACGGCGCTCGGCCTGCTCGTCGACCACGACCTGGCCGCCTCGACGCTCGCGGTGCGGGTCGCCGCCTCGGCACGGGCACACCCGTACGCCGCCGTCTCGGCGGGCCTCGGCGTGCTCGAAGGCCCTCTGCACGGCGCGGCCAGCGGCCTCGCCCACCGGCTGCTCCTCGACGTCCTCGACCAGGGCACCGCGGCCCCCGTGGTCGCCGACGAGCTGCGCGCCGGACACCGCGTCCCAGGGCTCGGCCACCGGCTCTACCCCGGCGAGGACCCACGCGCGCGTGCCCTGTTCGCCCTCCTGGAGGAGGTCCCAGGCGCGGCGCCCGCCCTGGCGGCGGCCCAGGACATCGTGACCACCACCGCCCGGCACACTCCCCTGCACGCCAACGTCGACCTGGCGCTGGCCGTCCTCACGGTCTCCTCCGGCATGTCCGCCTCCGCCGGGGAGACTGTTTTCGCCGTCGCCCGAACAGCGGGATGGATCGCCCACACCCTGGAGGAGTACGAGGAACGCCCGCTGCGCATGCGCCCGAGCGGCCACTACGTAGGAGCGCGGCCGCCGCAGCCACTCCCCGAGTGAGCCCCGGAGCGCCCCACAGCGCTCCGAATGCGCCCAAAGTGCGCCCCCATACGCACGGTCGGAAGTCGCCCTGGGCGAAGTCAGGTTAGGCTCACCTCTGTGAGTACGTGCACGACCGCGTCCCGGGACCTCGACGAGCCCCTCGCGGGGACCGCGGCGACCGCGAGGACATGGCTGCTCCTCGAACAGCCGGGCCCCTGGGGTGCCAAGGCGCTCACGTCGAGCCACCTGGACCCGGCACTCGGCCGCGCGCTCGAAGCCGCAGCGCAGGACACCGGGGTGCGGATCGCGCTCATCCGCCGCCCCGGGCGGCACGCCGACTGCGGTACGCCCGCCGAGCGCCAGGTGTACGCGGCTCACACCACCCCGGGCAACGTATGGCTGCACAGCGCCACGACGTGCGCTCCTGAGCGGTTGCTCGACCTGGACTTCGCCGCGCTCGGCAAGGGAGACCCGCGCACCTTCGACGCGGCTCTCCAGGGTCGGCGCCACACGGGCGACCCGCTCGCGCTCGTCTGCACCAACGGCAAGCGCGACCGCTGCTGCGCACTCCTGGGCCGGCCCCTCGCGGCGGAACTCGCGGCCTCGGGCGTGGCGGGCGCCTGGGAGGTCACCCACCTCGGCGGTCACCGCTTCTCGCCCACCCTGCTCGTCCTGCCGTTCGGATACGCCTACGGGCGGGCCGAGGCCCATGCGGTCAAGGAGATCCTCCAGGGCGTGCGGGAGGGCCGCGTCGTCACGGAGGGCTGCCGTGGCAACTCGGCATGGGAGCGGCCCGGGCAGGCGGCGGAGCTGGCCGTGCGCAGGGCCTGCGGAGAGCACGCCGCGGAAGCCCTCGGCGTCGTCCGCACGAACGGCGCGGCGCCGCGCTGGGAGGTGACCGTCGCCCACACCGACGGCCGCCTGTGGCGCGTCATCGTCGCGCAGGGCGCCTCACTGCCGCCCCGCCCGGAGAGCTGCGGCTCAGCGCTGGGCTCCCCGGCCCGGATGGACGTGGTGGCCGTAAGGGAGATGCCCCGGGCCGCGATCCCCGCAGCCTGCTGACCAAGGCTCCTGAGCGGGCCGGCCCGTACCCGCCGGCCACGGCTTCCCCACACGCCACTCGGGAGATCCACGCCACACTCCCTTCGGCCCGGCGCGCGCTCCCCCGTACCGTCATGGGTATGAGCCCCACTCCCCCCGCACGACGACTGCGCCTCGGTCTGCCGCGGCGGGCGTTCTCGCAGGTGCTACTGATGCAGGTGGCGATAGCCGCCGGGGTCGCCGTGCTCGCGACGGGGCTGTTCCTCGCCCCGCTCAGCGCCCAGCTCGACGACGAGGCCATGCGCCGGGCGCTCGCGATCGCGCAGACCACGGCCGCCCAGCCGCAGATCGCCAGGGACCTGCAGACGACCCTGCCGTCCGTGAAGGGCCCCGTACAGGTCGCCGCGGAACGGATCCGCAAGGCCAGCGGGGCCGACTACGTCGTGGTGATGAACACGCACTGGGTGCGCTGGTCGCACAAGGACACCTCACAGATCGGCAGGGTCGTCTCGACCAACCCCAGCCAGGCCCTGGCCGGCAAGGACGTCATGGAGATCGACACGGGCACGCTGGGGCGCTCGGCCCGCGGCAAGGTACCGCTGCGCGACTCCGACGGGCACATCATCGGCGCGGTCTCGGTGGGCATCGAGTACGACAGTGTGCGCGCCCGGCTGGTCCACGCGATCCCGGGACTCCTCGCGTACGCGGGCGGGGCTCTGGCCGTCGGCGCGTTCGCCGCGTACCTGCTCTCCCGACGGGTCCAGCGGCAGACCCGTGACCTGGCCTTCTCCGACATCTCGGCGTTGCTCGCGGAGCGCGAGGCGATGCTGCACGGCATTCGGGAGGGCGTCATCGCCCTGGACCGTGTCGGCCGCGTACGGCTCCTCAACGACGAGGCACAGCGCCTGCTCGGGCTGGACACGGAGGCCATCGGGCAGCCGCTCGACGACGCGCTCGGGCCGGGCCGCACGACCGATGTGCTGGCCGGACGGGTCACCGGCACGGATCTGCTCACGGTGCGCGGTCAGCGCGTCCTGGTCGCCAACCGCATGCCGACCGACGACGGCGGCGCCGTGGCCACCCTGCGCGACCGCACGGAACTGGAGCAGCTGGGCCGTGAACTCGACTCGACCCGCGGTCTGATCGACGCCCTGCGCGCGCAGGACCACGAGCACGCCAACCGGATGCACACGGTGCTGGGGCTGCTCGAACTGGAGATGTACGACGACGCCGTGGAGTTCGTCGGCGAGGTGGTCGGCGACCACAGGGTCACCGCGGAGCAGGTCACCGAGAAGATCCACGATCCGTTGCTGGCCGCCCTGCTGGTCGGCAAGGCCACGGTGGCGGCCGAGCGCGGGGTGGCTCTCTGGGTCGCGGACGGGACCCGGCTGCCCGACCGGCTGGTCGACCCGCGGGGGCTGGTCACCGTCGTGGGCAATCTGGTCGACAACGCACTCGACGCCGTCGCGGGCACCCCGCACGCGCGCGTGGAGGTCGAATTGCGCGCCGAGGGACGCACGGCCGTGCTACGCGTACGGGACACCGGGCCGGGAATTCCGGCGGAGCGGCGGGAGCTGATCTTCACGGACGGGTGGTCCACCAAGAAGCCACCCGCGCACGGCAAACGCGGACTCGGGCTCTCCCTGGTGCGCCGGCTCGCCGAGCGGCAAGGAGGCAGTGCGGAGGCGGCGGAGGCCGACGGAGGGGGCGCGGAGTTCACGGTCGTACTGCCGGAAGCGCTCACGGAGGCCGGTCTCGGGCCGGCGGAAGGCCTTGTGCCGGGCCCGGAGGGCGAACCCGGCCGCGGGCCCTCACCGGAACTCGTACGGCAGCCGGACGCGTTCTTCCAGGACAGCATGGGCACCACGACCGCCGAGGAGGAGACGCGATGATCGAGGTCCTGGTCGTGGACGACGACACGCGGGTTGCGCGGGTCAACGCCGCGTACGTCGGCAAGGTGCCCGGCTTCCGTGTCGCCGGCGAGGCGCACAGCGCCGCCGAGGCGCTGCACCGGATGGAGACGCTGCCCCGCCTGGACCTGGTCCTGATGGACCACTACCTGCCCGACGAGACAGGCCTCACGGTCGTCCAGGAGATGCGGCGGCGTGGCCACCAGACCGACGTCATCATGGTGACCGCGGCCCGCGACATCTCGACCGTCCAGGCGGCCATGCGGCAGGGCGCCCTCCAGTACCTGGTCAAGCCTTTCGCCTTCGCGGGCCTGCGCGCCAAGCTGGAGGCATACGCGGATCTGCGCCGCACGCTCGACGGCGGCGGCGAGGCCGAGCAGGCCCAGGTGGACCGGATTTTCGGCGCCTTGTCGGCGAGTGCGGAGCCGGACCTGCCCAAAGGGCACTCTCCCCCGACCGCGGAGCTCGTCCGCAGGGCCCTGGTGACCGCCGAGGGGCCGCTGTCGGCCCAGGAGATCGCCGAGGAGACCGGACTGAGCCGACAGACCGCCCAGCGCTATCTGAAGCTCCTGGAGCGCACGGGACGGGCCAGGCTGACCCTCAAATACGGCGACGCGGGCCGCCCGGAGCATCGCTACGTCTGGGCGACCCGCGCCTGAGGGCACGACCGAAGAGGGGAAGATCCTGAAGACGCGGCCACGGGGCGGGGGAAGAGGCCGCGCCCCGCTCTGGGCCGGTGGCGGCCTTCGCTTCTCCGCCAGTGGTGGCCTTGGTGGCCTACTTCCTCAGCCAGTGACGGCCTTCTTCACGAACTCCGTGGTGTACGTCTTGCTCAGGTCCACCTTGGCGTTCTTGATGTTGGGGTTGAACGCCTTGAGCACCTTCTCGACGGTCTCGGGGCCGTCCGCGGGCATCACGCCGTCCTTGGTGAACATCGGCAGCGTGCTCTGGATGGCGGTCGCATAGAGCGTCTTGTTGCCCTGGGAGTAGTCGGCGGGCATCTTGGCGGCGATCTCGGAGGCGCTGTGCGTGGACATCCACTTGAGGGTCTTCACGAAGGCGTTGGCCAGCTTCTGGACCGTCTCCTTGTGGCCGTTCACCCAGTCCGTCTGCATGTAGAGGCTGGACGAGGGATACGGACCGCCGAGCGCCTCCTGCGATCCACTCGGCGTGCGCATGTCGATGAGCACCTTTCCGAGGCCCTTCTGCAGGACCGTGGCGACGGTCGGGTCCGTCGTCATGCCGCCGTCGATGGCCCCCTTCTGGAGCGCCGAGACGAAGGTCGGACCCGCACCCACGGCGACCGGCGCGAACTCGCTGACCTTCACGCCGTTCTTGACCGCGAGGTACTTGGTGAGGAAGTCGGTGGAGGAACCGAGCCCGGTGACGCCGAGCTTCTTGCCCTTGAAGTCCTTGGGCGAGGTGATGTCGTCCGCGCGCTTGTTGGAGACGATCTCCACCTCGCCGGGTGCGTGCGAGAACTGCACGACGGACTCCACGGCCTTGCCCTTGGTCTGCAGGTCGAGGGTGTGGTCGTAGAAGCCGACGGCTCCCTGGACCTGCCCGGACACGAGTGCGGTCTCCGCCTGCACACCGGCCGGCTCACTCAGGAGTTCGACATCCAAACCCTCGTCGTTGAAGTAGCCGAGCCGCTGCGTGAGCATCGCCGGCATGTAGATGACCTTGTCCAGGCCACCGACCATGATCTTGACGTGCTCCCCCTTGCCGCCGCCCCCGTTGCTGCCGGAGTCGGCGGTGGTGGAGGCCGCGTCGTTGGCGCAGGCGGTGAGGGAGGAGAGGGCGAGCAGACCGGCGGCTGCCAGCGCGGAGTATCTGGCGGTCTTGCGCATGATGGGTCACGTCCTTGTGAGAATGCGATGCGGGAAAAGGGGTGCCCTGGGAAGCCTTGAGCGGAAAAGGGGCACCCTGGAGAGCACCGACGAGAAATCGGGCACCTAGGAGAGCTCCGAGAGGAAATCCGGCTCCCTGGGCGGGTGTTGTCTGCCGATCAGCTCTCGGAGTCCGACGGCTTCCATCGGAAGATGCGGCGCTCGGCGAAGGTGAGCAGCCCTTCGGCCAGCAGGGCGACGACAGCGAGGATGACCATCGCGGCGTACACACCGGCCGCGTTGAAGGTGCCCTGGGACTGGGCGACGAGCAGACCGATGCCCTTGGTGGCGCCGATGTACTCGCCGACGATCGCACCGATGAGGGCGAATCCGAAGCTGACATGGAGGCTGGTGAAGATCCACGAGGTGGCGGAGGGGATGACGACCTGAAGCGTCACCCGGCGGTCGCTCGCCCCCAGGATCCGGGCGTTGGCGACGAGGTTGCGGTCGACCTCACGGGCCCCCTGGAACGCGTTGAAGAAGACCGGGAAGAAGACCAGGACCACGGCCGAGGCGACCTTGGAGGCCGGTCCGAGCCCGAACCAGATCACGAAGATCGGCGCGAGGACGATCCTGGGTATGGAGTTGAGCACCTTGATGTATGGACCAAGGACATCGGCGAGGAAGGCGATGCGCCCTAGCGCGATACCGAAGACCACGCCGGCCACGACTCCGATGACCCAGCCGAGCAGTGCCTCGTGGAGCGTGTACCAGATCTGCTCGCCGAGTGAGCCGAGCGCCGTCCCGTGGGTCACCCAGGTGTAGACCTGGTCCCAGATCTTCGACGGCATGGAGAAGTTGAACGGGTCGATGATCTTGGCGCGTGCGAACACCTCCCACAGGCCGAGCACGGCGACCAGGAGCACCGCGCGGACGGCGGCGACGATGATCCTGCGTCTGCGGGCGGCACGGGCACGGGAGTGGGCGCGTCCCGGCTTGGCGGGCTCGATGGCGGTCGCCGCGACGACGGTCTCGGGCATGACGTCAGGCGACATTCGCGGCGCCCCTCTCTCGGGTGATGCGGACCTCTTCACCGAGGGACTCCCAGATCTCGCGGTAGATCTCGATGAACCGTGGCTCCAGGCGCACCGATTCGACCTTGCGCGGCCTCGGCAGATCGATGTCGAAGACCTGCTTCACGGTGGCGGGGCCCGCGGTCATCACGACGACCTTGTCGGCGAGCGCTATGGACTCCTCCAGGTCGTGGGTGACGAAGACGACCGAGGCTCCCGTGCCCTCCCACAGCTCCAGCAGCTCGTCCGACATCAGGGCTCTGGTCTGCACGTCGAGCGCCGAGAACGGCTCGTCCATCAGCAGGATCTCGGGGTCGTTGACGAAGGTCGCGGCGAGGGCGACGCGCTTGCGCTGACCGCCGGAGAGCTGGTGCGGGTAGCGGTCCTCGAAGGCCGACAGTCCGACCCTGGCCAGCCATTCGCGGGCCCGCTGCTTGGCCTCCGTCTTGGGAACACCGCGAAAACGCGGGCCGGCCATGACGTTGGACAGGACCGTGCGCCAGGGGAAGGTGGCGTCCTGCTGGAAGACGAAGCCGACCTTGTCGCCCACGCCCGCGACCGGCTCGCCGGCCACCAGGACCTCGCCCTCGGTGGGCTCCTCCAGACCGCTCACCAGGGTCAGGGTGGTGGACTTCCCGCAGCCGGTGGGGCCGACGACGGCCACGAACTCGCCACGGCCGATAGTCAGATCGAGCTCTCTGACCGCCGTGTGCAGACCCCCTGACGGGGTCTTGAAGATCTTGCTCGCGCCCCGCAGCTCAATGGCGGGGCTGGTGTCTGCGCTCATGGCCCGGGACCGTAGATGTGGCGCGGGCCACAGCATCAGTCTTCTGGGCGCAAGGCCTTCTTATGCTTGCAAGAGTCTGTTGTGCTCGTTTTGCTCGCGCTACAACAGCGGAGCCGAAACACGGGCTTAACGCTCGCCAGGCCTTGAGAGAAAGAGGCCCGATGATTGACGTCCTGGTCGTGGACGACGACTTCCGCGTCGCTGAGATCAACGCGAAGTACGTGGGGAAGGTTCCCGGATTCCGGGTGGCCGCCCGCGCGCACAGCGCTGCCCAGGCCCTGGCCGCCGTGGAGCGCGCGCCCGTCGACCTGGTACTGCTCGACCACTATCTGCCCGACCAGACGGGCCTCGAACTGGTGCACCGCATGCGCGAACGCGGCCACGGCACCGACGTCATCATGATCACCGCGGCCAGCGATGTGACGACCGTGCAGGCCGCGATGCGCCTGGGCGCCCTGCACTATCTGGTCAAGCCGTTCACCTTCGCCGCGCTGCGCACCCGCCTCGACTCGTACGCGGCCCTGCGGCGCACCGTCGACCGGGTCGGCGGGCGCGGCGTGGCAGGTCAGGAGCAGGTCGACCGGATCTTCAGCGCCCTGCGCACCACGCCCGTCCCGTCGTCGCCGGGGCTGCCCAGCGGCCACTCGGAACCCACCACGGACCTGATCTGCGGTGTCCTCCACCGTGCGAACCAGCCGCTGTCGGCCCACGAGGTCGCGGCCGAGACCGGGCTCAGCCGCTCCACCGCCCAGCGCTATCTGCGCCACCTCGAACAGGCCGGACGGCTGCGCCTCTCGCTCAAGTACGGCGACACGGGCCGCCCGGAACACCGGTACGCCTGGGTGGCGCCCTAGGTCCTGTCGTCAAATTCCCGTCGTCCGCCCGGAGGGCGGGCCCTGCGGCGTCAGGTGCGTGCTCTCGGCGTGCCGGGCACAGGCCCTC
>NZ_JBEYFS010000278.1:0-14131 GCF_040634475.1 Streptomyces sp. NPDC007095 | reverse complement strand
CAGGCACAGACCCAAGTACGTCCAGTACGAGGGCCTGTGCCCGGCACGCCGAGAGCACGCACCTGACGCCGCAGGGCCCGCCCTCCGGGCGGACGCCGGGAATTTGACGACAGGACCTAGCGGCTTTTGGGGGGCGTGGGACCGGTGATGAACATGAGGCGAACGCCGCTCATGATGCGTTCTACTTGTCGAGTCGACCACGGAATGGACACCCTGCCGCCGCAGGCTGCTCTGTATCCTTCACCTTCGCTTCCGCTTGATCTTGGGCGACTTCCGATCCCGCTCGGCCGCACTGTCGTGGAGTGAGCTGAGGAGGGTCAGAATCTCTACCGCTATTTCCTTATTCTGCGTGCCGGCGCTCCGATCCGATCCCCAGGACGCCGTCCGGCTGGTGATCATGATGACAAGTCGCGCGCCGATGTAGATGCCGAGCAGGAGGGAAGACATGACGATCAACGTGCTCGAAGATGGCATGATCCTTCTGGCCCTTCCGTTGCGTGGGTTCCTTGTGCCATCAGCTTCGACCCACAAGTCGGCCGACTCAAATGCCTGGCGGGCATAATGGCAGAAGACGTAGCACTCCATTCGAGCATCGGCAAAGTGTTGCGGGATCACCAAAAGCGAATGAACTTAACGCAGGTAGAGATGGCGGCGCAACTGGGAATAAGTCAGCCGTATCTGTCGCGAATCCTCCAGGGAAAAAGGTCAGCGGTTTCGCTGAAACTCTGGAACAAGATTCTTGAAATCGTTCCACGCCCGGAGCTGCTGGTAGCGGACAGCGCTATGAGCAGCGTGTCCGACGCGTACGACCGCGCACTCATAGCTCTCGGTCGCGGAAATCATTCCACAGCTGAAATTCTTCTCGGTCAGATACTTGTTCGCGGGGACGCCAGTTCTGCAGCAGCCATGGATCTGACTGCCAAGGCGAAGTTCCACTTGGCAGGAATTCTGAGGGACCGCAACCGGCTCGGTGGGAGTGACGGAGCTGTGACGCTGTACACCTCTGCACTGGCTTATTACCGGAGGATGGAGGTGCGGTACAGGACCGAAGAGGTCACTTTCATGCTGGGTGCCTGCAAGGAGATGTCCGGCGCCTCCAAAACGGCCCTTGGCACGTATCGGGGGCTGCTCAAAAACGCGGATCCAAAAAACCGCGTACTTGTCGTACGAGCAAACGGAAGGATCGGGGCTTTGGCCACCAAGTTGGGAGAGCTGCAAGAGGCCGATGTGCATTTAAGGATTGCAACCGAGGGGTCCGTCCACCTGGACGACAGCTACCCTTACTCCTACTATCACGAGAAATTAGCCATCTTGAGAACTCGGCAAGGGCGGCTCGAGGAGGCCAATGCTTCCTTGCGTTCAGCTCGGGACGAAATAGAAAAAGGAGACCGTCTCCGCGAGGTTCAATCGCTGTGCGTCGAGGCAAACATGTACGCGGCTTCGGGTGATGCCCTATCCGCATCCGATCTCCTTCGGAAGGCGTTGGTGACAGCTCGGACGTACGATTACGCGCATCAAGCGTCGTATATCAATCGTCTACTGGCATCGCTTGCTGAAGATCCGAAACCCGTTTCGGGCGAAAAATCCTGAGTATGTTGGCGTTGGCCGTCGGGGCTCATCCGGACGATGTCGAGATCGGCGCCGCGGGTCTCATAGCGAAGCTCACGGACGAGGGTCACGATGTCTACATACTGATCCTCACGGATGAGGAAGCGGACGGTACCCGGCGACGTGAGGAGGCGCAGAGATCCGCGAAGGAGCTAGGGATACCGGATGATCGACTACTGTTCGCGGCTTTCAGGGACGGTTATCTGAGGGCTGACAGAGATTCAGTGACCCGTATCAGACGGATTACTGTTGCCGCTGGGATCAATCCAGATCTGGTTATCGTGCACTCACGTTCAGATAGTCACAATGACCACGTCGAGGCGAACACCTTGGCCAGATCGTCATTCCGGGGTTGCGTGTTCCTTTATTACTCGATTTATTTGTCGAGCGAGGACACGTCCTTCAGGCCGCATGTGTTCATTGACATATCGGGAGACAGGGCTGCTCTAAAGGAAAGAGCGCTGGCCGCCCATCGGAGCCAGGCCGCACGGCTGTCACAGTACGACTTGGTCGATCATGAGAGGAGATGGGGCGCTCGGATCGGCCTGGATCGTGTTGAAGCTCTGGAAATTATGAAACAAAACAATAGTGGCTCGGTGTTCCGGCAAATCCTCGATCTGAGTGACTCGCCGTTTCATCGGTTCTGGTCTCCTATTGTTGGTGGCTCGAAAATCTCGCTGCTTTACGCCGTACCGCCCTCGTCGGGGACGCTCATCGACTGGCCGACATCGGATGAATCCGCAGGCCGTGATGAGCTGCGTCGTTCTTTTGCAGCTTCCTGGCATCCCGCATCACCGTTGGTGGAGTATGCGTCCAACCATCCTCAGGCTCGGGACGTCATTGCGCAAGGTCATACACTGCTAGTCGGAAGTGGTACGGGTACTGGTGCGCTCTTTGACTACCAAAACAGACTCCTGAGCGGGTGGGCTGTAGATTTCGATATTCCTCGAACGCGGCATGCCTATCTTGTCGATCGCAGGACTGGTAAGCGTTTGTATCCCACGCTGGGGTCCGCGGGAGAAGTGAAGTCGGATTTTGGGATTCTGGCGAATTATGCCAATTCCTTCTCCAGTCGATTCAGGGTCTTGTGGGCCGTCGGCGCCACCGGGATTGCTGCACGTGCCGCCTTGTCTTTCTTGGCAAACCCTGGTGGTCACCCCACTTTCCAGCGGATCCTGAGTACGGAGGGCAACGTGTGCGTTGTCTTCCAAGTGTTCACGTCGGATTTCCGCATTCGAATCATAGCGGTGGAGGATTGACGTGCCGATGAGCAAGAAACTTGTGTTTGTCACGGGGCATGAGTTTGGAGTTCGAGCACTTGAGGGGATCCTGGCTTCGCCCCCCTATCTAAGGGGTGAACTGGAAGTTCCGCTCACCGTAGGCCTCGACGAAAAATTTTCCAAGCGCACGGTAGGGTATCGAAGCCCGCGGGAAGTGGCGGCGGATAACGAAATACTTCACGTCGACACTGTCGACGGCACATTGTGTTCTTCGATTGAAATAATCGAATCGGTCGCGCCGGATTTTCTCGCCGTAATAGGGTGGTCGCGGCTGGTGGATCCGTCGGTGCTCAAGATACCCTCTGGTGTCGCCGACCGGAGTGTCGGCCGGCTGCGTGGGTCGTTCAGTGGCATCGGTATGCATCCGACCTGTCTGCCGATTGGGCGTGGGCAGGCCCCTATACCGTGGACCATCATCAAGGATCTTAAAAGGACAGCGCTTACCGTATTCTTTCTCGCGCCTACTGCAGATTCGGGTCCGATTATCGCGCAGTACCCTTTGGAGATTCGCCAGGGTGAGACATCGGGTTCCCTGTTCTACCGATTCGCGCACCTTCATTTTCGAGCGGGAATGGAATTAGCTCATCAATTGACCGCGCCGACAGTAGTGTCTCACCCCCAGGACGATTCCCTTGCTACCGTCTGGCCCAAGCGGTGCCCCGTAGACGGGTTGCTGCGTCATGATATGACCAGAGCGGAGTTGGCCCGGACAGTACGTGCTCTTCTAGGGCCTTATCCGAGATCGTATGTAGAGCTGGACGGGGAAATGGTACCGGTTAAACGCAGCTTTCTTCCCGGGAGCGAGCGAAATCAGCCCGTTTATCCTCGTTCCCGCGTACTCTCCTTTGAATGCGCTGACGGCACGATTCTGCTTGATCTCCAAGGTGATCATGATTCGGTGGGTCCCTAGGATTGTCACTATTGGAGATGTGCCGAGTGTTCGATTCTGCTACCAGCAGGCTTGCCTGCCCCGTTGATCGCACCGTACGCTACGGTTCGTGAATCATGACTCCTCAGAGCATCCCGTGATCGACGCGGCCGTACGATCTCTCGCCAAGATTCTGTGGTCCTACCATAACCTTGAGCAGGAAATCCCGGACTCTGTCGATCTAATCCTGGTGGCAGGATCTCACGACGATCGAGTAGCGGAATACGGGGCCCAATTGGCGTTGAAGGTGTCCTCTCGGTTCGTTGTCACAAGCGGCGGATACGGGAAGATCACCGCCGAGGTCGGCGGAGAGCCTGAAGCCGTCCGTTTTCGGCGCATCATGGAATCTCGTGGTGTCCCCGCAGGCCGGGTCCTGTGCGAAGACCGGTCCTCCAACATGGGTGAGAACATCCAGTTCACTCACCGACTGATTGATGAGCAGCAGCCTACGACTCCAGTGGCCCACGCGGTTGTCGTCACCAAGCCTTATATGAAGAGGCGAGCTCTCGCCACTGCCCTCAAGCAATGGCCCGGAGTCGAATGGGTGTCAACTGCTCCCGATCTGAGCTTCGAGGAGTACGCGAGTACCGAGGTGCCGGAGCGGCGCATGATCGAACTCATGGTTGGTGACACCCAGCGTATCGAGACCTATGCGGCCAAGGGGTTTCAAGTTCCGCAGGAGATTCCGAGCGCGGTGACTGAAGCATTCGAGCGGCTCGTGGAGCTCGGCTTCACCCGCTTTGTGGAGCGCTGAGCGGGATCCGCCCAGCGCGCCGGCCGTCCTACGGGTGAGCCGGCCGGCGGGTAGCCGCATGCCTCTGGCCGTACTGCTCGGTGAGTCTGCGCGGGTCGCCCCACGGGTTGCCATGCATGCTGCGGGAGAGATGGCCTACGACTACTGCGCCGAGTGGGAAGCAGACGGCGCCCCATGCAGCGGGTCCGTGATCTGTTACGGCACAAGACTCGCCGGACCCACGGCCGCGGCACGGAGCCGACCGCGGCCGTGGTGGACGCGCAGAGCGTGCAGGCCCGTTGGCCGGCTGCTTTCGCCACGGCGACAAATCCGCGGTATCGCCTGATCCGGACCGCGCTCGGGGACCGTCTCCACGAGCCGCATGCCGGAGGGCCCGGGATACCATCCGTGGCCACCACCCTCAACACGGAGTCGGGTGGATCGGCTCGTTTCTTCACCTGAGTTCCCGTATCCCTGCGGTGACGCCTGCCCAGGCGTGAAAATGGGGCGGGTCCGTCCGCTCGACGCCGGTCACTTCTTGGACACAGAGCCCGTACCTGAGTCTGGCGTTGGGAGCCGTTCCGAGGGCTACGCACTGTCGCCTTGAGCACGCCGTTCAGACTCTCACCTGTCCCTCAGCTCCTCGGGCGGCCCTTCCTGTCGCCCGTGGCTGGGATTTTCCGTTCAGAAGTGCTCCCTTCTTCACAGGCAAGAGGACGGGGGTTGCTGTTCTTTCGACCGCAGGCTCAAGCCCCCAGGAAAATCGGGTTCGTGAACGCCGCCAACGCCCCCGGCACCGGCCCCGCCGCCGTCTCGTGGCGCAACTCCGCCCGTACGTAGGCCGCGTACTGCGCCGTCGTGTTCCACTCCACCGTCCCGGAACCCGAGACGGGCAAGGGGGCGCTCGTGAAAAGAACACCCTGATCGGTGACGAAGCGGACCGTGCAGCGGGGGGCGCCGGTGGCCTCCAGGCGGACGGTGACCGGGGTGTCGGGGGCGACCCGCAGGCGTTCGCCGATGCCCGCGTGCTCGCCCTTCGCGCCGGCCGCCGAAAACGTCAGGGACACCGACTTCGACTCCGTCACGTAGGAGCGGCCCGCGCGCAGGCCCTCCTGGATGGCCTCGCGGGTCAGGTCGTCGGCGAGGACGACCGTCTGCGGGCTGCCGACCGGATCGGGGTCGCGGTGGGCGTCGCTGTTGCCCATCGCCGGGAGCCAGGAGCGGTCGGGGGTGCCCGAACGTACGGCCGCCACCAGCGTGTTGTCCCAGTCCGCGAGGGTCACCTCGTCGTCGGGGGTGTACGGGCCGTTCCACACCTCCACCGCGTCCGCCTCCCCGAAGCCGAACTTCCAGCCGCAGCCGACACAGGTGGCGTGCGGGTGGGCGGGGACGACGAGGCCGCCCGCGCGACGGATCTGACGGGCGAAACGGCCGAAACGGTTGTCGCGGGCCCGGTAGCGCCAGTCGACGAACGTGCCGGGGTCCGTGCCGAGGGCCACCACGTGACCGTTGCGGGTCGTGATCTCCTCGCCCAGCAGGATCAGCAGTTCGCCGTCGGGATGGGGGCCCGCCTGGTCCGCCCAGTGGGAGTGCGAGGAGTGCGTGTTGTGGTCCGAGGTGTTGATGAAGTCGAGGCCCGCGGCGCGCGCCAGCGCGGCGATCTCCGCGGGGGTGCGGCGGCCGTCCGAGTACCAGGAGTGGAGGTGGCAGTCACCCCGGTACCAGGCGCGGCCCCTGCCCTTCGCACGGGACGGCGGGTACGCCGGGACCGGGGTGGCGTCCTGCTCCCCGTACGTCAGCGTGATCGTGACCTCGTACGGCAGACCCTGCGGAGCCACCGTGTAGGGGCCCAGCGCGATGTGCCAGGTGCCGGGGCGGATCCGGCCGGGGATGTAGCCCGGCGTCGCGTCGTCCGCGCGGACGAAGAACTCGGTGCGCGCGCCGCCCGACCAGCCGCGGAAGCCCTCGCCGCCCAGTGCCGTGCCGCGCTCGTCGAAGAGGCCGATGTCGAGCGCGTTGCCCGCGGTGCCGGCCGGGACGGACGGCTTCTCGTAGGTGTACGCGACGTGGATCTCGCGCACCCCGCGCGGGATCTCCACGGGGAGGTACACGAAGTCCGGTGAACCGGTGGGCAGGGTGCCGGACACCGTACGGGTCTCGGTACGGTCGGTCGCCTCGGAGCCGCTCGCGAAGGTCACGCTTCCCAACGTAAGGGCGGCTGCCGCCCCCGTCACGAACAGCGCGCGTCTGCCGATTCCGTCGAAGCTCTCGATGCCGTGGTCGTCCTCGCACATGCTGCTGCTCCCAGGGTGTCGTGAGAGTGACATGGGTGGTGCACGTGGGCACGTACAACCCTGGTAGTCGGCTGTGAACTGCGGGGCAAGGGAAGGAAATCGACATCTTTCGGGAAGGCGGCGCGCCTGCCGGGGCCCGGCCCCGCGCGGGGTGCCAGTGGCAGCCTGTAACGATCTGCCGTCCCGGAGGAATACGGCCACGCCCTGTAATGCCTGATCACCGCGATCGTATGCTCGAAGGATGACGACCTCCGCGACCTCCGGAACCGGCCCGACCGAGAACTCCATGCGTCGCGCCCTCAAACGCGCCCGTGACGGCGTCGCCCTCGACGTGACCGAGGCCGCGGTGCTGCTCCAGGCACGCGGCGAGGCCCTGGACGACCTCGCCTCGTCCGCGGCGCGGGTGCGCGACGCGGGGCTGGAGGCGGCCGGCCGCCCCGGCGTGATCACGTACTCCAAGAGCGTCTTCATCCCCCTCACCCGTCTCTGCCGCGACAAGTGCCACTACTGCACCTTCGTCACCGTGCCGGGCAAGCTGCGCCGCGCCGGGCACGGGATGTTCATGTCGCCGGACGAGGTCCTCGACGTCGCCCGGCGCGGCGCGGAACTCGGTTGCAAGGAAGCCCTCATCACGCTCGGCGACAAGCCCGAGGACCGCTGGCCCGAGGCCCGGGAATGGCTGGACGCGCACGGGTACGACGACACGATCGCGTACGTCCGTGCCATCTCCATCCGGATCCTGGAGGAGACGGGGCTGCTGCCTCACCTCAACCCGGGGGTGATGTCCTGGACCGACTTCCAGCGGCTCAAGCCCGTCGCGCCGAGCATGGGCATGATGCTGGAGACGACGGCGACGCGGCTCTGGAGCGAGCCCGGCGGTCCGCACCACGGGTCTCCGGACAAGGAGCCCGCCGTACGGCTGCGGGTCCTGGAGGACGCGGGGCGGTCGTCCGTTCCCTTCACCAGCGGGCTGCTGATCGGGATCGGGGAGACGTACGAGGAGCGCGCCGAGTCGCTGTTCGCGCTGCGCCGCGTGTCCCGGTCCTACCACGGCATCCAGGAACTGATCATCCAGAACTTCCGCGCCAAGCCGGACACGGCGATGCGCGGGATGCCGGACGCCGAACTGGACGAGCTGGTCGCCACGGTGGCCGTCGCCCGGCACATCATGGGACCGGCCGCCTGCCTCCAGGCCCCGCCGAACCTCGTCGACTCCGAGTACGGGCGGCTGATCGGCGCGGGGATCGACGACTGGGGCGGGGTCTCGCCGCTCACCATCGACCACGTCAACCCCGAGCGGCCCTGGCCGCAGATCGAGCAGCTGGCCGAGCAGTCGCGTGCCGTCGGCTTCGAACTGCGCGAGCGGCTGTGTGTGTACCCCGAGTTCGTGCAGCGCGGGGAGCCCTGGCTCGACCCGCGACTGCTGCCGCACGTACGGGCGCTCGCGGACCCGGAGACGGGGCTCGCCCGCGAGGACGCCGTCGTCGAGGGACACCCCTGGCAGGAGCCGGAGGAGGCCTTCACGGCGTCGGGGCGCACCGATCTGCACCACACCATCGACACCGAGGGGCGCACCGGCGACCGCCGGGAGGACTTCGACCTCGTGTACGGCGACTGGGAGGCGCTGCGGGAGGCTGCGGCGCCCGGGATGGTGCCCTCCCGTATCGACACCGACGTACGGGCGGCCCTCGCGACCGCGGCCGACGACCCGACGAAGCTCACCGACGACGAGGCGCTCGCCCTGCTGCACGCGGACGGTCCGGCGCTCGACGCCCTCTGCCGGATCGCGGACGACGTGCGCAAGTCCGCCGTCGGCGACGACGTCACGTACATCGTCACCCGGAACATCAACTTCACCAACGTCTGCTACACCGGCTGCCGTTTCTGCGCCTTCGCCCAGCGCCGCACGGACGCCGACGCGTACACGCTGTCGCTGGACCAGGTGGCCGACCGCGCCGAGCAGGCCTGGGACCTGGGGGCCGTGGAAGTCTGCATGCAGGGCGGTATCCACCCGGACCTGCCGGGTACGGCGTACTTCGACATCGCGAAGGCGGTGAAGGAGCGCGTCCCCGGCATGCATGTGCACGCCTTCTCCCCGATGGAGGTCGTCAACGGCGCGACGCGTACGGGGATGTCCATCCGTGAGTGGCTGACCGCCGCGAAGGAGGCGGGCCTCGACACCATTCCCGGCACGGCGGCGGAGATCCTCGACGACGAGGTCCGCTGGGTCCTGACGAAGGGCAAGCTGCCCACGGCGACCTGGATCGAGGTCGTCACGACCGCGCACGAGCTCGGCATCCGCTCCTCGTCCACGATGATGTACGGACATGTGGACCAGCCCCGCCACTGGCTCGGCCACTTCCGCACGCTCTCTCGTATCCAGCAGCAGACCGGCGGCTTCACCGAGTTCGTGACGCTCCCGTTCATCCACACCAACGCGCCGGTGTACCTGGCGGGCATCTCCCGCCCCGGCCCGACCACCCGCGACAATCGCGCGGTGGTGGCCATGGCCCGCCTGCTGCTCCACCCGCACATCCCGAACATCCAGACCAGCTGGGTGAAGCTGGGCGCCGAGGGCGCGGCGGAGATGCTCCGCTCCGGCGCCAACGATCTCGGCGGCACGCTGATGGAGGAGACCATCTCCCGGATGGCGGGCTCCTCGTACGGCTCGTACAAGTCCGTCAAGGACCTCATCGCCGTCGCGGAGGCGGCCGGGCGTCCGGCGAAGCCGCGGACGACCCTGTACGGGGAGGTCTCCGAGGAGCGGCAGCGAGCGGCGGAGGTGTCCGACGGGCACCTGCCGGAGCTGCTGCCGGTCCTGGAGTGACGGCCGAAGCGTGCGGTGGCCCCGGGCGCGTCGGAGTACGATGATCCGACCCTCGGTGGAGGGCCCAGAAGCCCGGTGAATCCGAGGAGTTGCGTGTCCGTGCCTGCCCGACGGCTTCCCTCCTGGATCTGGGTCACCGGTCTGACCGCCGCGGCGATCGTGGGCGTCACCGCCCTCGCCGCTCAGGCCGACCAAGGAGCGCACCCGACAGCCGCCCACGCCGCCGGGGCGAAGCCGTCCGCGTCGGCGAGCCCGCGGCCAGCCGCCTCGCCCAAGAAGGCCGAGCCGGCCGCCGTGCCCGACGGCTCGGGCACCGGCCGGCGGATCGTCTACTCGCTCGCCCAGCGGCGGGTGTGGCTGGTCGACACCGGCGAGGCCGTCCGACGCACCTTCGCGGTGTGGCCGGGCACGGTGAGCCCCGACTCCGGCACTTACGTGATCTCCCACACCCTGGCGGCGACCACCGGATCCGACGGCGTGCAGATCGAGCACATCGTCTATTTCGCCAACAAGTCGGGCCTGTCGGTCGCCTTCTCCAACGCGGTCGACGGCTCCTCGCCGCCCCCCGCGGCGGCCGGCAAGCAGACCAGCGGCATCCGCATGCACAAGGCGGACGGCGCGGTGCTGTGGACCTTCGCCACGCAGCCGAACACCAGGGTCGCGGTCGTCGAGTAGGCTTCCCGCCCGGCCCTGGCCGCCCCCTCCCGTCGGCCTTGAGCCAGAATGGCGAGGCGGGTTTCCGGGGGAGGGCGGACGCATGGCGCAGGCGCGACGACCGTCGATGCAGGAGTTGATCGCTCGGCGCAGACGGGCGGGATTCGTGGGGCGAGGCCACGAACGAGACGTGTTCCGGCGGAACCTGGAGCTGCGGCCCGAGGACGAACGCCACCGCTTCCTCTTCCATGTGCACGGCAACGCGGGGGTCGGAAAGACCTTCCTGGTGAGGGAGTTCGAGCAGATCGCCCGGGATCGCGGGGCCTTGACGGCGTACGTCGACGAGAGCGTCGACAGCGTGCCCGAGGCCATGGGCACGATCAGTCGCCAACTCGGCCTGCAGAGCCGGAGGTTCAAGGAACTGGACCGGCTGCTCGCCGTTCACCGGGAGCGGCGGCACGAGGCCGAGACGGTCGCCTTGGTCGACGCCGAACCCGGTGAGCCCTCGGCGGCCGGTCTGGTGGTGGCACGCGCCGGACTGGTCGGACTTGGCATGGTGCCGGGCGTGGGCGCCTTCGCGGGCGCCCTGGACGCGGGCCAACTGGTCCAGGGCACCGACAGGTTGCGGGCGAGCCTCAGTGCCCGCTTCCGCAGCCAGGAGGACGTGCAGCTGGTCCTGACACCCGAACGGGTGCTGACGCCGGTGCTGCTGGGCGAGTTGTCCGAGGCGGCGTCGACGGCGCCCTGGATCGTCCTGTTCTTCGACACCTACGAACGCACCGGGCCGTTCCTCGACGGCTGGCTGCACGAGGTGATCACCACCGACCGTCACGGCACTCTGTCTGCCGACGTAGTCATCGTCACCTCCGGCCAACGGCCCTTCGACACCGCCCGCTGGGGCGGCTTCGCGGACTTCATGACGGACGTGCCGCTCGGGCCGTTCACGGAGGCGGAGGCACGGGGGCTGCTCGCCGGCAAGGGGGTGGTGGCCGAGCCGGTTGTCGACGAGGTGCTGCGGCTCACGGGCGGGCTGCCGGTGCTGGTGTCGACCCTCGCGGAGACCCGGCCGGCCGATCCGGACGACGTGGGAGACCCGAGCACGACGGCGGTGGAGCGGTTCCTGAAGTGGGAGCCGGACCCGGTGCGGCGCGCGGTCGCTCTGGCGTGTGCGCTGCCGCGGCGCCTGGACGCGGACGTGTTCCGGGCGGTGGTGGACGGTACGGACACCGAACTCGACTCCCTTTACGGCTGGTTGCGGGAACGACCGTTCGTCGACGAACGCGGCGACCGGATGCAGTACCACGACGTCGTACGGGCCCCGATGCTGCGCCTCCAGCGCAAGGGCTCGCCCAGGTGGTGGGCCGAGCGGCACGAGCGGCTCGCGGCGGCCTTCGCCGGGTGGCGGGAGGAGACCGAGGCCAGGGTGGAGGACGGCCACGAGTGGGCCGACGAGGACTGGCGGGAGCTGCGGCTCGCGGAGTCGTACCACCTGCTGTGCGCCGCACCCCGCTCCGCGCTTCCCGCCGTCCTCGCCGACGTCGTGGCTGCCTGTGGTCAGGCGGACGACCTGGTGAGACGCTGGACGCGGCTGCTGGCCGACGCGGGGCAGGACGCGGACGCCCAGGCCGTGCGGGCCTGCGGAAGCGACCTGACGCGGGCCCTCGACGAGGGAGGCAAGCCCGAGGTGCTCCGGTTCCTGCTGGGGCGGGCACGGGGCGACGAGCCCTGGCGGGCGCGGGCGCGGGCGGAGCTGGCCGACTTTCTCGCGCGGGACGGTGCCTACGAGCGTGCCCTGGAGGAGTACGGCCGCGCCCTCGCCCTGGACCCGTACCTGGTGCGGGCCCACCGAGGGCGGGCCTTGACCCGCGGCGGCCTGGGCGACCACGAGGGCGCACTCGCCGACGTCGAGCGCGTGGTGGAGCTGGAGCCGGACAACCCCGACAACATCGTCCTGCGCGGTGAGCACCACCGCCTCCTGCGCCATGACGACGAGGCGGTCCGGGACCTGAGCGAAGGCATTCGACGCGACCCGGCCAACGCCTTCGCCTGGGCCTCCCGAGGTGCCACCCACGAGCGCGCCGGAGATCCCGATGCGGCCCTCGCCGACTTCGGCCGCGCGCTCGACCTCAAGCCGGACTACGCCTGGGCACTGGGCCGCCGGGCCCGGGTCTGGCGCCAACTGGCCGAACACGACCGCCAGTTGGCCGACCTCGACCGGGCCCTTACCCTCTGGCCCGACTGGGGCTGGGGCCACTGCGAACGTGGTGACGCCCTCCGAGTGGCCGGCCGCCACGAGGAGGCCCTCGCCGACTACGACGCGGCGCTCACCATCGATCCCGAGTACGCCTCGGCCCACGCCAGCCGGGGCGCGGCGCTGGCCGACCTGGGCCGCCGTGAGGAGGCACTCGCCGCCCTGGACCGTGCGCTGGAGCTCCGCCCTTCCTACGAGTGGGCCGGCGCCCTGCGCGCCCGCCTCAGCGGCGGACCGAACTGACGAACTCCGTCGCTGACGGCGATCGGCCTCGCGACCCACATCCAGTCGCTGCCCGCCGGGACCTCCATCGGGATCAAGGCGCTGGCGGCCAAGTTCCCCGAGGGTGAGATCAGGATCGCCGCTGCCCTGCGGGAGCTGGAGGAACACGGTTACCTCACGCGTGCCAGGGAGCGTCTTCAATCGGGCCGAGTGACGACCCGGACGATCTCGTACAACAAGCCGCGGCGGGCGGCCGTCGCGGCCGCCACGGCCCCCGAACCCCACCGCCCGGCCCCGCAGGCCTCCGCTCCCACGACCGTCGCGCCCCCGCACCACACAGCCGCCGACCTGCTCTCCGGCCTGCGGGTCCAGGACTCCCGTCTGCTGCTCACCGAACGAGATGTGAACCGCCTGGCGCCCTCCGTCGACGCCTGGCTGGAGCGAGGCGTGCCGCTCGCCGCCGTACGGCGGACGCTGACGAACGGTCTGCCCGAGGACCCGATCAAGCACCCGGCGGCCTTCCTCGCCAACCGCCTCACCACGCTCCTGCCTCCGCCCCTCCCCGCCGCTCCGACACCACTGAGCCCCCACCGCCCGGCCCCTCTCCAGACCTGCGACGGCTGCGACCGGGCCTTCCGGGCGCCCCAACCCGGCCGGTGCCGTGACTGCCGCACATCGGCCAGTGCGGCGTAACGGGCCTGTCCGTACCTCGCCATGAGTGTGTCTACGTCTGCAATGTGACCTGGTACGGCTGACCATCGGCCGGACCGGGGGACCGAGTGGATCCAGGCCCTCACCAAGGCCACATCGCCGAGGGAGCCGTCGCAACCTGACCGGGCGGTTTCACTCGATGCACACTCCGTATACCGATCGTGCCCCTGAACGGACCGTTCCCGGTCGATTACAGTGCTGAGCTGTCGGACGTACGGACTGTGCCTGGGGAGGTCTCGGTGGGTGCGACAGCCGGTGCCGTCTGGGGCCGTGCGGAGCAGCAGGACTTCCGTAGCCGGGTACGCGGGACCCTGCTGGGTGCGGCCGTCGGGGACGCCCTCGGGGCGCCGGTCGACGGGCTCACCCTGGAAGGGATCCGGGAGGCCCATGGTGCGGAGGGGCTGGTGGACCTCGCCTTCGGGCACGGCCGGCGCGGCGCCGTCACCCACCTGACCCAGCTGACCCTCTTCACCCTGGACGGTCTGATACGCGCCCAGGTGCGCCGTGACACCGGCGCCTGGCATCCGCCACCGAGCAGTGCATCGCGGGCGTGGATGTGGCCAAGCTCCTCGCCGCGTTCCGGCGGCGTCATCCCGATGTCGAGATCCGGCTGCGGCAGGCGG
>NZ_JBEYFS010000277.1:10625-14205 GCF_040634475.1 Streptomyces sp. NPDC007095 | reverse complement strand
GTCCTCGTACTGGACGTACTTGGGCTTTCGGCCGGTGCGGCGAGAGTGCGTGCCGGGCGTCGCGACGGGGCGAACGTTGCCTGATGCGGCACTAGCGCGGCTCCGGGGGGCGCTGGCGGGGCATGTTCGGGCGGGTGCCCGGCGGCAACGGCAGCCGCCCGGGCGACGCACCCTCCCCCCGGGGAACCCCGGCCAGGGACGACTGGATGCCCAGCGGCGCGGGCCCGGTCCGGAACTCCACCATCCAGTCCGCCGTCTCCACCCGCACCAACTCCGTCATATCCTCCGAAAACCTCCGCAGCACCCCCAGACACCGATCCGCCGCCTCGCTGGCGGTCCCCTCCGTCGGCCCCAAAACCTCCCGCACACTCTCCGACGCCCAGTCGAACTGCAACACCTGCAACCGCCGCTGCACGGCCTGCGCGGTCGCCACGTCCCTTATCCACCCGGAGGTCACCCCGAAGAACCGGTCCCCGGCCACGCACGCGACCCCGAGCAGCAGCGCGAGATACCCCCAGGGGGCGACCCCGCCGACCACTCCCGTGAGGTCCAGCAGGGGAAGCGCGGCCCCGGCCGCCGCCCCCGCCGCCGCCCCGCCCCGCAGCACCCGCGCTCCCCGCCGCTTCCACACCCGGTCCGCGAGATACCAGGACGCCGTGTCGAGCGCCCCCCGCTCCACCCACCGGTACAGCTCATGGAGCCGCTCGGCCGGCTCCCCCCAGTCCCCGAGCGGAAACGCCCGGCCGGTCAGATCACCCGGCCGGGTCCCCGCGGCCCTGTCGTCCCGCCCGTCCTGGGGCGGCCCCTCGGGCTGCATCTCCGGCTGGCTCACCCGGCACTCCCTACTGGCGAAGGACGACGAAGCTGGTGATGTTGCTGGTGACGTTGTGTCTGGTGACGGTGTGTGATGTCAAGTGACGCATGGTGCCGAAGCGCCGCCCCCTTCCTACCGCCCAATGGGTGGCGATGGCCCGGGTTTCGCCGCTTTTCCGACCGAAAGAGGGTCTTGATCAGGTATAGGCTTCGAGATCGTCTCACTCGAAAGAGTGCTTGGGCGACGGCCCCGCCAACCACGTAGGCTCGTGCTGAACGGGAAAACCCCGTCCAGACAGCCGTACGGACCAGGAGCTGATCGTGATTCCCGGTGGTGGCCAGCCCAATATGCAGCAGCTGCTCCAGCAGGCCCAGAAGATGCAACAGGACCTCGCCAACGCGCAGGAGGAACTCGCGCGCACCGAAGTCGAAGGCCAGGCGGGCGGCGGTCTGGTGACGGCGACGGTGACGGGCTCGGGTGAGCTGCGCGCCCTGGTCATCGACCCGAAGGCCGTGGACCCCGAGGACACCGAGACCCTCGCCGACCTGGTCGTCGCGGCGGTCCAGGCGGCCAACGAGAACGCCCAGGCGCTTCAGCAGCAGAAGCTCGGCCCGCTCGCCCAGGGCCTCGGCGGCAGCGGCATCCCCGGCCTGCCTTTCTAAGACCGGCGGCGGCCAACTACCGTACGTACTGAAAGATTCCAGGAAGGGCGGCAGTCCGTGTACGAAGGCGTGGTCCAGGACCTCATCGACGAGTTGGGGCGGCTGCCCGGCGTCGGTCCCAAGAGCGCGCAGCGGATCGCCTTCCACATCCTGCAGGCCGAGCCGACGGACGTCCGCCGGCTCGCGCAGTGCCTCATGGAGGTCAAGGCGAAGGTCCGGTTCTGCGCGACCTGCGGCAATGTGGCGCAGGAGGAACTGTGCAACATCTGCCGCGACCCTCGTCGGGACCTGACCGTCATCTGTGTGGTCGAGGAGCCCAAGGATGTCGTCGCGATCGAGCGGACGCGCGAGTTCCGGGGCAAGTACCACGTGCTGGGCGGCGCGATCAGCCCGATCGAGGGCGTCGGCCCGGACGACCTCCGGATAAGGGAACTCCTCGCCCGTCTCGCCGACGGCACGGTCACGGAGCTCATCCTTGCCACGGACCCGAACCTGGAGGGCGAGGCGACGGCCACGTACCTCGCCCGCATGATCAAGCCCATGGGCCTCAGGGTCACCCGCCTGGCCAGCGGCCTCCCGGTGGGTGGCGACCTGGAATACGCGGACGAGGTCACACTCGGCCGCGCCTTCGAGGGGAGACGACTCCTAGATGTCTGACGCCACGCTGCACGCGACCAGCCAGGACCCCGACGACTTCGTGGTCCAGATCGCGGACCAGGTCGAGAGCTTCATCGTCGCCGTCACCGAAGTGGCGAAGGGCGACGAGCCCGACTCCGCCGTGCCCTTCCTCCTCCTGGAGGTGTCCCAGCTGCTGCTGGCGGGCGGCCGTCTCGGCGCGCACGAGGACATCGTCCCCGACGAGCGCTACGAGCCGGACCTCGGTCCGGAGCCGGACGTCGACGACCTGCGTGAGCGCCTCGCGGTCATGCTGGACCCGATCGACGTCTACTCCGAGGTGTTCGACCCGTACGAACCGCGCAAGGCCCCGGTGGCCTGCCGCATCTCGGACGACCTCGCGGACGTCATCACCGATCTGCGCCACGGCATGGCCCACTACCGCGCGGGCCGCACCACCGAAGCCCTGTGGTGGTGGCAGTTCTCCTACTTCTCCAACTGGGGGTCCACCACCTCGGCGGCCCTGCGCGCCCTCCAGTCCCTGGTGGCCCACGTCCGTCTGAACCAGCCCCTGGACGACCTCAACGGCCTCGACACCGACCAGGATCTCGGCGAGGAGGTCCTCGCGGAGGAGGCGGGCCGGGTCATGGCCGAGGAGATCGGCGGCCCGCTCGGCATCAGGTCGTCCAGGTAGCGCCGTCCGGGGTCGGTCGGCGGGCCGGTGCGCCCGGGTGAAGGCGGCGGCGGAGGAGGTCAGCGCGGCGTCGGTGTCGTCGAGCAGCGCGGCGTCGGTGTCGTCGAGCAGCGCGGCGAACCCCTGGAAGACGTGCGGGACCTGGGGCCAGACCCGCAGCTGGACCGCCACGTCGTGCTCGGCCGCGCGGGCGGCCAGTCGTACGGTGTCGTCCAGCAGGATCTCGTGCGAACCGACCTGGATGAGCAGGGGCGCGAGCCCCGTCCCGCCTCCTTGAGCGCGACGAGCGTGGCCACCACCAGCCCGCCGCCCGCGGGCTCCCCGGCGAACGCGGCCTCGGAGCTGGGTGTCCCGTCCGCGAGCAGGGCGTGACAGGCGGCCAGGGCGTCGTCGACGGCCGCGGGGAACAGATGCTCCGGGGCCGGCCGGTAGTCCACCGAGACGGCACGGACCCCGACACGCCGGGCCACGTCGGCGGCCGGTCCCGCGGAGTCGGCGGCCGGGCCGAGGGTGTAGGCGCCGCCGTGGAAGCAGAGCACCACAGCCGAAGACGAAGAATCGTTACCCGGAGTCTCGACGGTGACGACCGGTATGCCACCGAGCCGGCCAGGCGTGGCCGTGACGTCTTCGGGCAGCGGCACGGACGCGATCTTCGCAAGCCGGTCGCTCACGTTCGGATCGAGCAGCGGCTCCCCTGCCCGGCCCACGTCTGATCCAGCGGCGACGGGCTCGACGTACCGGCACGGCCCCGCCCCACCGCCGACATTGGCGGCCCACCACCGGTACCAGGCGTCC
>NZ_JBEYFS010000277.1:10406-10532 GCF_040634475.1 Streptomyces sp. NPDC007095 | reverse complement strand
GGCGTCCCATCACCGACAACACTGGTGTCCCAGCACCGACATTGGCGGCCCACCACCGGTACCAGGCGTCCCATCACCGACAACACTGGTGTCCCAGCACCGACATTGGCGGCCCGCCACCGGTAC
>NZ_JBEYFS010000277.1:0-10312 GCF_040634475.1 Streptomyces sp. NPDC007095 | reverse complement strand
GGTACCAGGCGTCCCATCACCGACAACACTGGTGTCCCAGCACCGACATTGGCGGCCCGCCACCGGTACCAGGCGTCCCATCACCGACAACACTGGTGTCCCATCACCGACATTGGCGGCCCGCCACCGGTACCAGGCGTCCCATCACCGACAACACTGGCACCCCACCACCGACAACACTGGCGCCCCATCACCGACACTGGCGGCCCACCACCGGTCACCCCGACCCCCACAACCCCTTCCCCAACGTGGTGAGCCCGCCGGTCAACGCCAGCAACAGAACCAGCACCCGCGCCCGCTGTTCCGGCACCCGATCGGCAAGCACCCTCCCGATCGACGCCCCCACCACCATCCCCGTCCCCACGACCCCCCACCGCGCCGGCCCCAGATGCGGAACGCCGTTCGAGGCCACCGAGAAGGCGTTCACCACCACCCCGTAGAACAGCGCGTTCGGCACGAACTCCCGTACGGTCCACCCCGCGTTGAGGGCGTACAGGGAGACCGGCGGACCCCCCACCCCCGCCGCCGAGTTCATGAACCCGCCCGCCGCCCCCGCGGCCACCGCACCCCGAGTGCCACGCAGCGCGGGCAGCCGGACGCCCCGCATGACCACGACCACGGCGACCGTCACCAGCGCGCCCATGAAAACCAACAGCGCGGCCGGCGGCAGCCGCCGCGCGACCCAGCTGCCCGCCGGCACGGTGAGCGCCGCCGCCAGGCACAACGGCACCATGGCGCGCGGCCGCACCCGCCGCCACCCACCGGCCAGCCCCACGACACAGATCGCCCCGGCGACGCAGTTCGCGAGGACGACACCCTCGGCCGGCCCGAGCAGCAGCACCAGCGCCGGCACGGCGACGAGCGCGAAGCCCATCCCGGTCAGCCATTGCACGCAGGACCCCAACAGCACGATCCCGCCCAGCATCAACTCGCCCGTCACCCACGCTCCTTACCCCCCGCGGCACCCGCGCACGCCCGTCACCACCCCCTCGCACGGCGTGAGTCGGCCGTGAGTTGGATCAGCCCTGCACGTCCGCTGGACGGCCCCCGACCGGCGCGAAGAGAGGCTGGAGTCGCTCCCACAGCAAGCGGAGCACCCCCACCGCAAGTACTTCCACCGCACTGGAGTTTTCATGAAGCGCCAGATACGCAAGCGCGCCGCCGTCATCACCGTCTCCGCCCTCGTCGCGTCGGGCGCCGTGGGCGTCGGGATCGGCACGTCGGCCGGCGCGGCCCCGCGGAAGCCGCCCGCCAAGGCGCAGATCGCCGCGCTTCGACGGCTGGAACGCCGCGCTGAAGACCGGCGACCCGGAGAAGGTGGCCGACCGCTACGCCTCCGACGCCGTCCTGCTGCCCACCGTCTCCAATCAAGATCCGCGACACGCACGCCGAGATCGTCGACTACTTCGAGCACTTCCTCGAGAACAAGCCGGTCGGCAAGAAGATCGAGACGGTCGTCGACGTCCTCGACGAGAACTCCGCCATCGACACCGGCCTGTACGAGTTCACGCTCACCGACCCGGACACCGGCGCCAAGCGCACCGTCGAGGCCCGCTGCACGTACGAGTACGAGAAGCGCGGCGGCAAGTGGCTGATCGTCAACCACCACTCCTCGGTGATGCCCGAAGGCTGACGGCCACCCACAGGCCGCCGCCGGGCGCGTCGCGCAGGGTCACGGTCCCGCCGTCGTCCGTGACCAGCTGTTTGACGGTGGAGAGGCCGAGCCCGGAGCCGGAGCGCCCGGTCACCGCGGGTCCGCAGCGCCTTGCAGACGCCGAGGCCGTCGGTGTCGGGCAGGCCTGGGCCGAGGAGGACGACGTCGTAGGGGCCCTGGTGGGCCAGTGCCGCGTGGCCGGTCGTCACCCACTCGACCTGGAAGCCGTAGCGCAGCAGCCCGCGCCGCAGTGACTCGGCGACCGGCTGATCGTCTTCCGCCAGGAGTACGCGCACAGCCGGACCTTAGTGCTTGAGAGTTAAGACACGGCGGTGTCGTGTGACACGGGGCACTTTCCGGAGTGGCGGGGCGTGTGGGCGGGCAGGTGCCGCTCGGAGCGGCCGGAGGAACCCTGCCGAAACCGGTGGATCTGACGACTCCGGTGGACTCCCGGTGGACCTTGACGGTCCGGAGTGATCACGTCGTGAGCGGGACATCTCACGATTCGATACTCCGGAAGGGAAATCCGGCCGCTCGTTAGACTGAGCCGACCGCAGTTGTGCGGTGCAGAGACGGATTGAGCGAGGAGCGCACGTGGGCCTTGTCGTGCAGAAGTACGGAGGCTCCTCCGTAGCCGATGCCGAGGGCATCAAGCGCGTCGCCAAGCGAATCGTGGAAGCGAAGAAGAACGGCCACCAGGTGGTCGTGGTCGTTTCCGCGATGGGCGACACGACGGACGAGCTGATCGATCTCGCCGAGCAGGTATCTCCGATGCCGAGCGGACGAGAGTTCGACATGCTGCTGACCGCCGGAGAGCGGATCTCCATGGCCCTGCTGGCGATGGCGATCAAAAACCTGGGCCACAGCGCCCAGAGCTTCACCGGTAGCCAGGCAGGCGTCATCACCGACTCGGTCCACAACAAAGCGCGGATCATCGACGTCACGCCGGGCCGTATCCGGACGGCGCTCGACGAGGGCAACATCGCCATCGTCGCCGGCTTCCAGGGCGTCTCGCAGGACAAGAAGGACATCACCACGCTCGGGCGCGGCGGGTCCGACACCACGGCCGTCGCGCTCGCCGCGGCGCTGGACGCCGAGGTCTGCGAGATCTACACCGACGTGGACGGCGTGTTCACCGCCGACCCGCGGGTGGTGAAGAAGGCGAAGAAGATCGACTGGATCGCCTTCGAGGACATGCTGGAGCTCGCCGCCTCCGGCTCCAAGGTGCTGCTCCACCGCTGTGTGGAATACGCCCGCCGCTACAACATCCCGATCCACGTGCGCTCGTCCTTCAGCGGGCTTCAGGGCACCTGGGTCAGCAGCGCACCGATCAAGCAAGGGGACCAGAAGGTGGAGCAGGCCATCATTTCCGGTGTCGCTCACGACACCTCCGAGGCCAAGGTCACGGTCGTCGGTGTCCCGGACAAGCCGGGCGAGGCCGCCTCGATCTTCCGCGCCATCGCCGATGCCGAGATCAACATCGACATGGTCGTGCAGAACGTGTCCGCCGCCTCCACCGGTCTGACGGACATCTCCTTCACCCTCCCCAAGACCGAGGGCCGCAAGGCCATCGACGCCCTGGAGAAGGCGAAGAACGTGATCGGCTTCGACTCGCTGCGCTACGACGACCAGATCGGCAAGATCTCGCTCGTCGGCGCGGGCATGAAGACGAACCCGGGTGTCACGGCCGGCTTCTTCGAGGCGCTGTCCGACGCGGGGGTGAACATCGAGCTGATCTCCACCTCCGAGATCCGCATCTCGGTGGTCACGCGTGCCGACGACGTCCCCGAGGCCGTCCGCGCGGTGCACACCGCCTTCGGACTCGACTCCGACAGCGACGAGGCCGTCGTCTACGGAGGCACCGGACGATGACCGTCCTTTCGTACGGCGGCGCTGGCCGCCGCTGATGAGCCGGCCCGCAGGACCGACGCTGGCGGTCGTGGGTGCGACCGGGGCCGTCGGCACGGTCATGCTCCAGATCCTGTCCCAGCACGCGGACATCTGGGGCGAGATCCGTCTGCTCGCCTCCCCGCGCTCGGCCGGCCGCAAGCTGTCCGTGCGCGGCGAGGAGGTCGAGGTGGTGGCGCTGAGTGAGGCCGCCTTCGACGGTGTCGACGTCGCGATGTTCGACGTCCCCGACGAGGTGGCCGCGCAGTGGGCGCCGATCGCCGCGGCCAAGGGCGTGATCGTGGTCGACAACTCGGGCGCGTTCCGGATGGACCCGGACGTGCCGCTGGTCGTACCCGAGGTGAATCCGCACGCCGCGCGTGTGCGCCCGCGCGGGATCATCTCCAACCCGAACTGCACCACCCTCTCCATGATCGTGGCGCTCGGCGCGCTGCACGCCGAGTTCGGCCTGCGCGAGCTGGTGGTCTCCTCGTACCAGGCGGTGAGCGGTGCGGGGCGCGCGGGCGTCGACACCCTGCGCCAGCAGCTGTCCCTCGTCGCCGGTACGGAACTGGGGACCACCCCCGGTGACGTACGCCGGGTCGTGGGCGACAACACGGGCCCCTTCCCGGAGCCGGTGGCGCTGAACGTCGTCCCGTGGGCAGGGTCGCTGCGCGAGGACGGCTGGTCCTCGGAGGAGATGAAGGTGCGGGACGAGTCCCGCAAGATCCTCGGGCTGCCGGACCTGCCCGTGGCCGTGACCTGCGTCCGCGTCCCGGTCGTGACCACGCACTCCCTCACCGTGCACGCCCGCTTCGAGGGCAAGGTCACCGTGACCAAGGCCCGCGAGATCCTGGCCACCGCGCCCGGAGTCGTCCTGTTCGACAACCCGGCCGCCGGTGAGTTCCCCACTCCCGCGGACGTCGTCGGCACCGACCCGACCTGGGTGGGCCGCGTCCGCCGGGCCCTCGACGACCCGACCGCCCTCGAACTCTTCGTCTGCGGCGACAACCTCCGCAAGGGCGCCGCCCTCAACACGGCCCAGATCGCGGAACTGGTGGCGGCGGAGCTGTTCTAGACAGCCGCGTCAGGGGAGCGGCGTGCGCGCGGGTTCAACGGAATCACTCGAGTACGCCGCCACCCCGGCACGGGGACTCCACGCGGTGGCGTACGGCGGATGTCCATGGTCGAAGGCCAGGGAGAAACTGCCGTCGTCGCGAACCGATTTCGGCGGCGTGTGTCCGAGACTCGTCCTGCATGGCCGGTAGGTTTCGCTGCTCAGGGTGTCCGAGGGTCAAAAACTCCCTGGCCATCACCGGATTCGTTTGTAGGATCTGTGTCAGTTGTGTGGCCGGAATAATGGTCCGGACCACTTGTACAGGACCCGCTTGGCGTTCGAAGATTTCACTCCCCGTTCTCCGCAACCGCGCGGAGGGCGGGGAGCGTCTTTGCGGTCGCCCTAAACGGGTGTCCGGGGGCGGCACGGCACAACGGGGCATAGGGGATGAGCTAGTACGCATGAGGGCATTCAATGCACTGCCAGGCGCGCTACCGGTCGCGTCGGCGGGCGTTCCGGCACATGGTCCGGCGGGCGTTGCGAGGTGCGTGGGGGCGGGTCTTGTGGAGCGCGTGGGGGCGGGCGTTGTGCGGTGCGTGGGGACGGACGTTGTGCGGTGCGTGGGGACGGACGTCGTGGGGTGCGTGGGGACGGACGTCGTGGGGTGCGTGGGGGCGGGCGCTTCGGCCGGTGTGAACCCTGGAGCGAATGTGATGCCTGTCGCGTACAACCCTGACGGGGGGAAGCGTGTCCAACTGGCGTGGCAGAGGTTCTCGAATTCACCGCGGTACAGACCAGGGGCACGCCCCTGCGTCCACCCCGCCGACTCCGCAGCCCCGGCGTGCCCGGCGGGATGCCGGTGATCGCGCCCATGCCTGCAGCGCGGCCCGCCCGCATACCGAGTCAGCGCGACGGCGCTGAAGACAGCATGGCCGCCGGTACCACGGTCGACCATCTCACCGAGACCTACCGCGCCCACTACCGGTCGCTGCTGGGCCTCGCGGCACTCCTGCTCGACGACACCGCCTCCTGCGAGGACGTCGTCCAGGAGGCCTTCATCCGGGTGCACTCGGCGCGCAAACGCGTCCGGGACCCCGAGAAGACGCTCGCGTATCTGCGGCAGACCGTCGTCAACCTCTCGCGCTCCGCGCTGCGCCGGCGCATCCTCGGCCTCAAGCTCCTCTCGAAGCCGATGCCCGACATGGCGAGCGCGGAGGAGGGTGCGTACGACCAGCTGGAGCGCGACGCCCTGATCAAGGCGATGAAGGGCCTCCAGCGCCGTCAGCGCGAGGTTCTCGTCCTGCGCTACTTCGCGGACATGACCGAGGCCCAGGTCGCCGAGACCCTCGGCATATCGCTCGGGTCGGTCAAGGCGTACGGCTCGCGCGGCATCGCCGCGCTCCGTGTCGCCATGGAGGCCCCGGCATGAGCCAGCGACGCGACAACCACGACCGACACGAGCCCTATGAGTGGCATGAGCCGACACACCGGCCCACGCCCGCCGAAGACGGGCAAGAGCACGAGCAGCAAGCTGGGAACGGAACTGTGAACCACGGCCCCGACGCAAACGGCCCCCACCCGCAGGGCCCGGACGTACAGGGCTCGGACGCACT
This sequence comes from Streptomyces sp. NPDC007095, assembly GCF_040634475.1. Classification (NCBI taxonomy): domain Bacteria; kingdom Bacillati; phylum Actinomycetota; class Actinomycetes; order Kitasatosporales; family Streptomycetaceae; genus Streptomyces; species Streptomyces sp. NPDC007095. The sequence continues at coordinate 4,101 of NZ_JBEYFS010000277.1, read as the reverse complement.
GGGCTCCGACGCACTGGGCCCGGACGCACTGGGCCCGGACGTACAGGGCTCGGACGCACTGGGCTCGGACGCACTGGGCTCCGACGGGTTCGGTTCGGACGAGCTGGCGCTGCGCCGGCTGCTGCACCAGGCCGTCCAGGAGATCGAACCCACCGACGGCACGCTGGAGCACCTGCGCCGCGCGGTCCCCGCACGACGGGCCCGCAAGCGTCAGGCCATCGTCGGCGTGGCCGCCGCCGCGCTCTTCATCGGCACCGCCGTCCCCGCCCTCGTGCACGTCTCGAACGCCTCCGGGTCGAACGCCGACCCGTCCATAGCGGGCAACAGCTCACAGGCGCAGGGCGGCACCAGCCAGGGCAAGGGCCCCGACGGCGGCGAGAGCTCCGCGGGTGGCAGCTCCGGCACCTCCAAGGACAAGGGCAAGGGCAGCCAGACCGGCACGCCCGACAAGGGCAAGGGGACGAACACCGGGTCGGCCACGAGTGGCCCCGATCCCTCGGCCTCGGCCGTGATCTCTCCTGCGTGCACACCGGCGCAGCTCGGCGGGGCCACCAGTGCCGTCGGCACCCCGGACGCCACCGGCGCGGTCTACGGCTCCTTCACCCTCTCGAACGTCTCCGCCACCAGCTGCACCGTCAGCGGCGCGGGCGCCGTCGGCACCCTCGCGCAGGGCGCCGCGGACTCGGCCAAGATCAGCGTGGTGACGCATGTGGCGGGCGACGCGGCCACCGGGCTGCCCGACCCCTCCACGGAGGTCGCCTCGGTGGTGCTGAAGCCGAGCGCCTCGTACGTCGTGAAGTTCGCCTGGGTGCCCTCGGAGACCTGTCCGACCACCGGCGGCGGACAGCCCTCGCCGACCCCGACCACCACCACGGACGGCGCCACCAGCACGGGCGGCACCGCCACGGACACCGGTGGCACCGGCACCTCGACCCAGATGGTGACGGAGGACGGCGGCCTGGCCGACGGCAGCGTCACAGTGTCGTACACGGCGGAGACGGGCGCGGCGACGGCCACGACGACCGTGTCCAACGCGTGCGCCGGGACGATCTACCGGACGGGGATGTTGCCGGCGTCCTGAGGGGCGTCGGCGACGGCCACGGCGGCCGTGTCCAACGCGTGCGCCGGGACGATCTACCGGACGGGGATGTTGTCGGCGTCCTGAGGGGCGTCGGCGGCAGGTTCGGCGGCCGTGTCCAACGCGTGCGCCGGGACGATCTACCGGACGGGGATGTTGTCGGCGTCCTGAGGGGCGTCGGCGGCAGGTTCGGCGACCGTGGCTTCTTCTTCGTCATGGTCCGGGACGATTCCCAGCTCCGCGTCCCGCGCGAACTCCGCCTCGCGGCGCAGCAGCCGGAACCACATGAAGACCACGAAGCCCGCGAACACGAACCACTCACCGGTGTAACCGAGGTTCTGGAACGCCTTCAGGTCCAGGCCGGTGCCCTGAGGTGCGGTCGCGGGCACCGCACGCATCCCGCTGTCGGCCTTCGCGAGGGTGATCCAGGCGTCGTACACCTCGTACGGCACCAGGTTCACCAGTGACGCCGAGCTGATCGCGCCGGTCTGGCCTGCGGGCAGCCCCCCGGCGGCGGTGACGCCGTTCGCCCCCGGGCTCTCGGACGCCTGGAGCGCACCCGTGACGGTGACCTCACCGGTCGGGGCGGCGGGCGCCTTCGCCGGGGCGGCGCTTCCGGGCAGCCAGCCCCGTACGACGGGCAGCGCCTTGCCGCCGTCGACGCGCAGCAGCGTCAGCACGTAGAACCCGGGCTCGCCGTCGAGCTCGCGGCCCGGCACGAGGAGCTGCTTGCCGTACCGGCCGGTCGCGGTGGCCTGCTTTCCGGAGGTCTCCGTGCTCACGGGCAGCAGCCGGGCGAGCGGACGGGCGGCCTCCGTCCTGGCCGCGGCGGCCTGCTCACCGGCCGCGCGGTGGTCCTGCACCCGCGCCTCGAACCGGCTCAACTGCCAGGACCCCATGAAGATGCAGAAGGGGATGGCCAACAGCACGAAGACGTTGATCCCCCACCAGCGGGGCGTCAGCAGGAACCGGTACACGAGTTCAAAGGTACGGTGCCGCGCTCGACGCCGAGGCTTCGGGGGCCCTCGTGCCGGTGCTCTCCCGGAGTTCGTCCGGCGCGATCGGCGAAGTTATCCACAGGCTGGGGACCTCGTCAGCGCGGGGTCGGCCGGGCCAGGCACTATGGGGCCATGACTGAGAGCAACGGGTCCATCGAGCAGCGGCAGGCAGCCATGCCCGACTGGGAGAAGCGCTTCCGGGCGCCGCGAGTGTCGCTGCCCGACTGGGCGGAGGACGCCCCGCACCGCGCTCTGTTCGTCTCCAACGCGACGGGGACGTACGAGCTGTACGCGTGGGACCGCGGGACGGGGGAGCAGCGCCAGGTCACGAACCGGGCGAACGGTACGACGGACGGGGTGCTCTCCCCGGACGGCGAGTGGATCTGGTGGTTCGACGACAAGGACGGCGACGAGTTCGGCATCTGGCGCCGCCAGCGTTTCGTCGCTCCCAAGACCACGGACACGGACACGGCCGATGCCGGCGACGGTGCCGACAGTGTCGACGCCCCCGCCGCTCCGGGCCTGGAGCCTTCCTACCCCGGAGGCCTGGCCATCGGCAGGGACGGCCGCACCGCGGTCGTGGGCCGCTCGACGGACGAGGACGGCTCGACGATCCACGTGGTCCGCCTCGGCGAGGAGCCGGTGGAGATCTACCGCCACCGGGAGTCGGCGGGCGTCGGCGACCTCTCGCACGACGGCTCCCTGATCGCCGTCGAGCACACCGAGCACGGCGACGCGATGCACTCGGCGCTGCGGGTGCTGCGCCCGGACGGCTCGACGGTCGCCGAGCTCGACGACACCAAGGGCGGCACGGTCGAGCTGGGTCTGGAAGTGCTCGGCTTCGCCCCGGTCGACGGGGACACCCGCCTCCTCATCGGCCATCAGCGGCGCGGCCGTTGGGAGCCGCTGGTGTGGGACGTGGCGACGGGGGAGGAGACGGACCTGGCCCTGGACCTCCCGGGCGACGTGGCGGCCGAGTGGTACCCGGACGGTTCGGCCCTTCTCATCGCCCACAGCTTCGAGGCCCGCAGCGACCTGTGGCGCTACGACCTGGCGTCCCGCGAGCTGGTCCAGGTGCCCACCCCACAGGGCTCGGTCTCCGGGGCGACGGCCCGCCCCGACGGAACCGTGGAGTATCTGTGGTCCTCGGCGGCCGAGCCGTCCGTGGTCCGCTCGACGACGGGCGAGATCGTCCTCGATCCCCCCGGCCTGAAGTCCCCGGGCTCGGTCCCCGTGGAGGACGTGTGGGTGGAGGGCCCCGGCGGCCGCGTCCACGCGCTCATCCAGAAGCCGGCGGGCACGACGGGCCCCCTGCCCACGGTCTTCGACATCCACGGCGGCCCGACCTGGCACGACAGCGATTCCTTCGCGGCGGGCCCGGCAGCCTGGGTGGACCACGGGTACGCGGTGGTCCGGATCAACTACCGAGGCTCCACAGGCTACGGCCGCGAGTGGACGGACGCCCTCAAGCACCGAGTCGGCCTGATCGAACTCGAAGACATCGAGGCGGTCCGGGAATGGGCGGTGACGTCGGGCCTCGCCGACCCCGCCCGCCTGATCCTCACCGGCGGCTCCTGGGGCGGCTACCTCACCCTCCTGGGCCTCGGCACGCAGCCGGAGGCGTGGACTCTCGGCATCGCCGCCGTCCCGGTCGCCGACTATGTGACGGCGTACCACGACGAGATGGAAGCCCTGAAGGCGATGGACCGCACCCTTCTCGGCGGCACCCCCGAGGAGGTCCCCGAACGCTTCGAGGCGTCCTCCCCCCTCACCTACGTCGACGCGGTCAAGGCCCCCGTCTACATCTCGGCCGGCGTCAACGACCCCCGCTGCCCCATCCGCCAGATCGACAACTACGTAGCCCGCCTCACCGCCCGCAGCGCCATCCACGAGGTCTACCGCTACGACGCGGGCCACGGCTCCCTGGTCGGCGGTGGTCGAAGAAGTAGTCCGGTACGGCATGCCAGTTGATCTTGCCCTGGCCGAACGCGTAGATGATCGCGACGAGCACGGCGATCGCGATGG
>NZ_JBEYFS010000276.1:0-14213 GCF_040634475.1 Streptomyces sp. NPDC007095 | reverse complement strand
GGGCCTGTGCCCGGCACGCCGAGAGCACGCACCTGACGCCGCAGGGCCCGCCCTCCGGGCGGACGACGGGAATTTGACGACAGGACCTAGGACCGGCGCAGGGCCGCGCGCCAGGGTTCGGGTACCGTCTCGCCGTACTCGACGTCGGTCGCTCCCACGAGGGTTGCCAGGTCGGCGAGTTGTCCGGTGACGGCCTTGCGCAGGGCCACCGTCGGTCTGGCGTCGGGCTCCAGGTAGAGGCCCTCGACCAGCAGGGTGCCCCGGTTCCGGTCACGACGGGGCGAGACACGGCCGACCAGGCGGTCCTCGTGGAGGATCGGCAGCAGGTAGTAGCCGTACTCCCGTTTGGCCTTGGGCATGTACATCTCGTTGCGGAAGGCGAAGCCCCACAGGCGTTCGGTCAGACGCCGGTCGCCCACGAGGTTGTCGAAGGGGGAGAGCAGCGCGGTGCGACCGTGCCAGTCACCGGCGCGGATCGCCTCCAGCTCGGCCATGGCGTCGACGTGCACGTACCACGTCTCGGTGGCCGAGGTGGCCCCCTCCACCCGTACGGGTATGACGCGACCGTCCTGCGTGAGGGTGCGCAGCACCTCGGCCAGGCCGTCGTACTTGCCTCGCAGGAAGTACTGCTTGATGTCCAGAGGACGGGCGACGCCGAGGGCGCGCAGGGTGTGCTCCGCGGCCGTGGTCACCATCTCCCGCGCCGACACCGCGACCCGGTCGGCGCCGGGCGGCAGGCAGGCGTCGGGCAGGCCCCACAACCGCCGGCCCGCCTCGCGTCCTGCGACCATGATCCGGCCCTGAAGCCACAGGAAGGTCAGCATCCGCTCGACGTTGCGGCCCGCGGTCCAGCCGCTGGAGGGCCACTCCATGACCGAGCGGTCCTCGAAGGCGTCGGTGGACAGCGGGGTGCCTTCGGCGAGCCGGGTGAGGATGTGCTCCAGGAGCCCTTCGTTGGCCTCCATCCACACCTTGGTCAACGACAGGTTCTTCGGGGGATAGCCGTCCATCGACACCCGGTGGATCGGATAGTCCTCGGTGAGCACCAGGGCCGCGGCGTGCGCCCAGTACTCGAACAGCCACCGCTCCCCCCACCACAACTCGCCGAGATGCGAACCGGCCCCCGCCCCGAGGCGGCTCCACACCACGAGCTCATGACTCGGCGCCACGACACTGATGGGGTCCAACTGCAGATAGCGCAACGACCGCAGAACGGCCCGCAGCCCCTCCCCGTCACCCGGCGGACGCGCCCCGCCGAGCCACTGCCGCGACAGCGCAAGCCGACGCGCGTCCACCTGACTGATGGTCAACTTCTGCTGAGGTGTGGGCATTCCGGGTCCCCTGCTCCCTGCTCGGTGCACCGTTGCCTGAGCACGCGGCGAGCGTTTCGACGGGACACCCTACGGCTGATCGCCGCGCGCAGGCATTACAGTCGCGCCCCCTTCAACGCCATGTGCAGCAGCAGGCGGTCCTCGCCGTCGTCCAGGTCGAGGCCCGTCAGCTGCTCGACGCGGGACAGGCGGTAGTAGAGGGTCTGCCGGTGGATGCCCAACTCCGCCGCCGTGCGCCCCGCCTGGCCCGCGCAGTCGAGGAACGCCTCGGCGGTGCGGGCGAGTTCACGGTGCGCGGGGGAGAGGAGGGTGCGGACGGCGGGGTCGTGGGCCGCCTCCGGGGGGAGCGCCGTGAGGAGGCGGTACGGGCCGATGGAGGCCCATTCGGCGACCGGGCCGAGGCGGGGCTCCGCGAGGACGGCGCGGGCGGCGGCGGACGCCTCCTGCCAGGCGGCCCCCAGCTCGGCGAGGCCCACCCGGGCCCCGGCGACTCCGGCGGCCACGGCCGTCCCGTCAGCCTTGGCTGTTCCGGCCCCCGCCCCCTGCCCGCCGCCCCCGCGCTCCCCGTCCGCCTCCCGTACGAAGCGTGTCGCCGCCGTGAGTGCCGGAGTCAGTACGTCGGCCGAGCGCAGCCGTACCAGAAGGGCCAGGCCCTGGCCGGTGGTCCCCCACGGCACCGTGCACAGCGCGGTCGCGCCCGGCACCGTACGGACCGAAGGGGCGTCGTCCGGGTCGGCGGAGGGCCAGGGGGCGACGCACACCACCGCGTGCAGGCCGTCGCCGCGCGGGCCGAGGGCGGTGCGCAGCTCGGCCACCGCCATGTCCCGCTGCCAGCCGCGCTCGGCGGTGAGGACCGCGCGCAGCTCGCGGGTGAGGTCCGCGCCCGCCTGCGCCTCGTCCGCGAGCAGGTCGCCGATGCGGGCGGCGACCTCCATCGCCGCGGAGAGCTGCGCCTCGGACGGCCCGGGGTCGTCCTCCAGCAGCCAGACGTAGCCGAGGACGACACCCCGATGGCGTACCGGCAGGCAGATCCGGCCCCGGTACACGCCCGCCTCCGGGGTGGGCGGGATGTGCACGGGGGCCGTCGCGCGTGTGATGCCGAAGCCCTCGAACCAGGTACGGACCGCCGTCGTGGAGCGACGGGTCAGGATCGAGCGGGTCCGTACGGGGTCCAGGGCCGACGGGTCGAGCTCGCCCTCGCTGTCGTACGCGCCGAAGGCGATCAGCTCGAAGTCCCGGTTCTCCAGCGTCGCGGGCACGCCGAGGAGCGCCGAGATCTCGTCGACCAGCTCCTGATAGCCGCCGTGGTCGCCACGGGGGTCCCGGTGGTCCCTGTGCTCTCTGTGATCCCTTTGTTCGCCGCTCACCCGGGCATTCTCCCGCAATTCCGCCGCCCTTCATACATCTGTCTGAGATCCAGGGCACGGATGCGTGACAGCTGTCGATGGCTCAGGATCGGAGGGATCCTTAGGTTTCACGGTGGTTCTCCGTGCCGTACCCGAATGGTCGGGATACGGCCTTCTGCTCGCCTTGTTGTGGAGGTGCCCCGTGCTGGGTCCCGTGATTCTCGCCGCGTCGCGCAGCGACCGGATGCGCCGCTTCGTGTCGGCGGCCCCCGGCACCAAGCAGGTGGTCGCCCGCTTCATCGCCGGTGAGAGCGTCGACCAGGTCGTTCCGGTCGTCCAGGACGCCGTCGCCAAGGGTCTGGAAGTCACCCTCGACGTCGTCGGCGAGGACATCACCACCCGCGAGCAGGCCTTCGCCGCCCGGGACGCGTACCTGGAGCTCATCGAGCACCTGAAGGAGCTGGACCTCGGCACCAAGGCCGAGATGTCGATCAAGCTGTCGATGTTCGGGCAGGCGCTGGAGGGCGGCCACGAGCTGGCCCTCGCCAACGTGCGCCCCGTCGTCGAGGCCGCCGCCGCCATCGGCACCACCGTCACCCTGGACGCCGAGGACCACACCACCCTCGACTCGATGTTCGCCATCCACGAGGAGCTGCGGAAGGACTTCCCGGGGACCGGCTGCGTCATCCAGGCCTATCTGTACCGCACCGAGGCCGACGCCCGCCGCCTCGCCGCGAGCGGCAGCCGCGTCCGCCTGGTGAAGGGCGCCTACAAGGAGCCCGCCGAGGTCGCGTACCAGGACAAGGCCGAGACCGACAAGGCGTACGTCCGCGTCCTGCGCGTCCTGATGGAGGGCGAGGGGTACCCGATGATCGGGTCCCACGACCCGCGCCTCATCTCCATCGCGCAGGAGCTGGCGCGCAGGGCCGGGCGCAAGCTGGACGAGTACGAGTTCCAGATGCTGTACGGCATCCGCGGCGAGGAGCACCTGCGGCTCGCCGCCGAGGGCCACCGCATGCGGGTGTACACCGCGTACGGCACCGACTGGTACGGCTACTTCATGCGCCGCCTGGCCGAGAAGCCGGCCAACCTCCTCTTCTTCGCCCGCAGCATTCTGACCAAGGGCTGAACCACGGGCCGAGCCCGAACCACCCGCTCACAAAGGAGTTACGGACACCATGGACGCTGTGACCCAGGTCCCCACCCCCGTCAACGAGCCGGTGCACGGCTACGCCCCCGGTTCGCCCGAGCGCGCCCGCCTGGAGGCCAAGCTCAAGGAACTGGCGGAGAACCCGATCGAGCTGCCGATGACCATCGGCGGCGAGAAGCGGCTCGGCGGCGGTGAGCGCTTCGAGGTCGTGCAGCCGCACAACCACAAGGCCGTCATCGGCACCGGCGCGCACGCCACCCGGCAGGACGCGCAGGACGCCATCGACGCGGCCCTCGCCGCCGCGCCGGCCTGGCGCGCGATGTCCTTCGACGACCGCGCCGCGATCATCCTGCGCGCCGCCGAGCTGCTGGCAGGCCCCTGGCGCGAGACGCTGGCCGCCTCCACCATGCTCGGCCAGTCGAAGACCGCCCAGCAGGCAGAGATCGACTGCCCCTGCGAGCTCGTCGACTTCTGGCGCTTCAACGTCGCCTACGCCCGCCAGATCCTCGCCGAGCAGCCCCCGGCCAACTCGCCGGGCGTCTGGAACCGCCTCGACCACCGCCCGCTCGAAGGCTTCGTCTACGCGATCACGCCGTTCAACTTCTCGGCGATCGCGGGCAACCTGCCGACCGCGCCCGCGCTGATGGGCAACGTCGTGGTCTGGAAGCCGTCCCCGACGCAGACCCACGCCGCCGTGCTGCTCATGCGGCTCCTGGAGGAGGCCGGTCTCCCCAAGGGCGTCATCAACCTCGTCACCGGAGACGGCATCGAGGTCTCCGAGGTCGCCCTGGAGCACCGCGACCTCGCGGGCATCCACTTCACCGGGTCGACCAAGACCTTCCAGTACCTGTGGAAGACGGTCGGCAACAACATCGAGAAGTACCGCTCGTACCCGCGCCTGGTCGGCGAGACCGGCGGCAAGGACTTCCTGGTCGCGCACCCCAGCGCCGACCGCGCGGTCCTGAAGACCGCCCTGACCCGTGGTGCCTTCGAGTACCAGGGCCAGAAGTGCTCGGCCACCTCCCGCGCGTACATCCCGGCGTCCATCTGGAACTCCGGGTTCAAGGAGGAGTTCGCGGCCGAGGTCGACTACCTGACCATGGGTGACGTCACCGACCTCGCGAACTTCGTCGGCGCGGTCATCGACGAGCGCGCGTTCGCCAAGAACAAGGCGGCGATCGACCGGGCGAAGGCCGACCCGACCTGCACGATCGTCGCGGGCGGCTCGTACGACGACTCGGTCGGCTACTTCGTGCGCCCGACCGTCGTGGAGTGCTCGGACCCGGAGAACGAGGTCTTCAAGACGGAGTACTTCGGCCCGTTCCTCGCCGTGCACGTGTACGACGACAGCTCGGCCGAGAGCTACGACGAGATGCTGACCCAGATGGAGTCGGCGTCCGACTACGCGCTGACCGGCTCGGTCGTCTCGGGCGACCGTGCGGCCGCCGCGTACACGATGGAGAAGCTCCGCTACGCGGCGGGCAACTTCTACATCAACGACAAGTCGACCGGCGCCGTCGTCGGCCAGCAGCCCTTCGGCGGCGGCCGTGCCTCCGGCACCAACGACAAGGCGGGCGCCCCGCAGAACCTGATGCGCTGGACGCTGACCCGCGCCATCAAGGAGACGCTGGTCCCGCCGACCGACTACACGTACCCGCACATGGGCTGATCAGCCCTTCCGAACCCGGGCCGGGAAGCCCGACCTCCGAGCAGGCTTCCCGGCCCGTCTCCATGTCCGGCCCGTCTCCATGTCCGACCCGTCTCCGTGTTCGGTCCGTCTCCGTGTCCGGGTGTCCGCGGGCAGAATCTCCCCATGGCCCGGACGCGGAGTGAGACGGTCGAGACCGACGACGGAGTACGTCTGTGGGCGGAGCGGTCGGGTGCAGGCCCCCCGCTCGTGCTGTGCCACGGAGGACCCGGCCTGTGGGACATGTTCACCGACGTGACGGAACTACTGGCCGACGTGACTCCGGTCGTCCGCTGGGACCAGCGAGGCTGCGGGCGCTCGGAGCGGAGCGCCGCCGGGCCCTGGACGAGCGAGCGGTTCGTCGCCGACCTGGAGGCCGTACGGCGGCACTTCGGGCTGGAGCGGATGACGCTGCTCGGCCATTCGTGGGGTGCGCAGCTGGCGCTGAGCCATGCGCTGGCCCATCCCGAGCGGGTGAACGCGCTGGTCTATGTGAGCGGTACGGGGATCGGACCCGACTCCGACTGGTTCGACGGCTTCAAGGCGAACCTCGTCGCCCGGCTCGGTGAGTGCCCCGAACGCCTGGCCCGCTGGCATGAGTTGACGGACCGTCCGGTTCGCTCCGAGGCGGAGGAACGGGAGCGTGCGGTGCTGCAGTGGTCCGCCGAGTTCGTGGACCGCGAGCGGGACCTGGAGCATGCCGGGCGGATGGCCGAGCGCTGGTTCGACATCAACACCGAGTGCAACAAGGCCTTCAACGCCGAGCGGAGAAGAACCTGGGGCACCCCGGAGCTGTACGCCGCCTGCCAAAGGCTCGACCTGCCCGTGGTGATCGTCGACGGGGCGCGCGACATCAGGCCGCGCTCGGCGGTCGACTCACTGGAGAGGGCGCTGCCCCGGGTGCGCCGGGTGATCCTGCCGGAGGCCGGTCACCTGCCGTGGGTCGAGGACCCGAGGGGCTTTCGGGAGGCGGTGACGGCGGCGTTGCGGTGATCCGCCGTCCCTCGCCGCGGCGGAGGTGGCGTCACCCGGCGAACTCCGTCCGCTCCCACCACTCGTACACGGGCAGCCTGCCTTCCGGCGTGTCCGCCTGCCGTGGGGTCGCCCTGAAGTGTTCGTATCCACCGCGCAACTCGATCTTCACGTCCGTTCCAGGAGGCGGGACCGGGACGATCCGCTCGGGCAGATCGTCCGGGCCGCCCTCGAGCAGTGCTTTGGTCGTGTCGCTCATGACGTCACCGTTCCCCCTGCCGGAGCCCGATGTCGCATGCCGCGCGGAGGATCAGTCGTGTGGGCGATCCGCTGCTCAGCCGTCGGCGGTCGCCGTGCACGAACGGCTCCCCCGACCCCGTGCCGGGCCAGGGGAGCGTGGGACGCTTCGGCGGGTCAGTTCTCGCAGGTCGTACGGCCCTCGTGGGCGCGACAGGCGAGCGCCGCGAAGCCGCCGTCCGCCACGACCGGTACGGTCAGCGTGCCGCCGCCCCGGACGACGCGCGTCTGGCGCACCAGGCCCGACGGACCGTCCGTCAGGGTCTCCACCAGCCAGCGGCCCGCGCCCAGCCGCAGCGGTACGTCGACCGTGCGGGCCGCGCCCGTGAACGTGCCGCCGATGAACCACCGGCCGTCGGCGGCGCGCCGGGCGAGGACCGCCGAGCGGCCCGGATCGCCGGTCAGCAGCCGGGTCTGCTCCCAGCGGGCGGGAAGCTGCTCCAGATAGCGGCGGGCCTCGGGCCGCGCGTCGTACGACTCCGGGGTGCCGGAGAGGTTCTGGATCCCGGACTCGTACAGGACGCTCAGACCCAGCTCACCCGCGTCCGAGGCGACGTTCGGGCGGTACGGGCGGTGGAAGGCGCCCGGGGTGAAGTCCATGGAGCCGATGACATTGCGGGTGAAGGGGAGCGAGGCCAGCTGCTCCGCCGTGTTGTTGCGCTTCTCCTCGCCGCCGACCCCCTCCATCGTCATGACCTGCGGCCAGGTGCGCTGGATGCCCTTGGGGATCGTCGAGCCGTGGAAGTTCACCATGAGGTGGTGGCGGGCCGTGGACTCCAGCACGTCGTCGTACCAGCGCAACCGCTCCTGGGACTCCGAGTCCATGAAGTCGATCTTCACGCCCTTGACGCCCCATCCCGCCAGGGTCGAAAGCCACTTCTCGCGCTCTACGGGATCGGTCAGCAGGCTGTAGTGCAGCCAGACGTGGATGCCCACGCCCTTGGCCGCCGCGTAGCGCACCAGCTCCGGCATCCAGCTGTCCGTCTGCCACTGGGGATCGATCACCTCCCAGTCGCCGGTCTTGTAGTACCAGCCCGCGTCCACCACTTCGTACGGCCAACCGCGCTCGGCCGCGTAGTCCACGTACTTCTCCTGGGCGGCCAGGCTCTGCCCCGCCTCCTTGCCGCCCGCCAGCCAGGTCCACAGCGCCGGGCCCGGCTTGATCCAGGAGGTGTCGCGGACCCGGGACGCCGGGGCGAGGTCGTCGATGAACGTCGACTCGGTGACGGTCGCGACATCACCGGTGACGAGCGCGCGCCAGGGGGTGGTGAGCGGGCCGGTCGTCAGGATCGGCTCGTCGTTCCAGAGACTCAGCCCGTACGTCGACGAGTCCGCGGTGTGCGTCAGGTGGGCCCCCGCGTAGGTGCCGTTGACGTCCGACTCGGCGATCAGGGCGTAGTCGCCGTCAGCGGCGGCGCCGTTGCCCCCGTCCGTCCTGAACAGGCCCTGCATCATGTACGCGCCCGCCGGTGCCGCCGCCGCGGAGTCGTAGCGGGTGAAGCGGAGCTCGTTGTCGGCGCGGTAGCCGCCGAGGAGGGCGTTCGCGCCGGTGGGGAGGGTGAAGGCGGATGCCTCGCGCAGTACGTTGCCGTGGTTCTGCGGCAGGACGTAGCGGTAGGCGACGCCGTCGCGGGCGACCCGTGTCACCAGGTCGAGCCGGGCGCCGTCGGCGGTGCGGAAGCGGAAGCGGGCCTCGGTCATGCGGGCGACGCGGTCGCGGGACTTGCCGGTGGGGCTCGTGTAGTGCTGGGTGATCGTGCGTTCGGAGCGTCCGGTGAGGGTCAACCCCTGGGAGAAGTCGGTCTGTTCGGTGACGAGGCCGAGGGGGGAGGGCTCCAGGACCGTTCTGCCCTCGCGTCTGACGGCGAGCGTGGGATGTCCGTCGGACCGATCGAGCGCGACGACCGCCGTCGGTGAGCCGTGCGGCCCCTTCACCTCCCAGGCGGCCCGCGCCGTCCCCTCGGCGCGGGCGGGGAGCGCCGCCACCGCCGTGGCGAGCAGGGTGGAACAGAGCGTCAACACGATGGTGCGGGCCCGTAACTGGACCGACATCAGGAACCCTCCTTCTCGCAGTCATCACCTGTATTCATCCGATGATTGTGAGAGTGAAGGTGCGCGATGGGCCTGTCAAGGCGTCCAACCGCATCAGAGATAGGATCAATTTTCGACGACGCACCTGGCCTCCTCCGCCACCCGCGCCAGCGCCCCCGCAGCCACCGGTGCGCCGTCCACCACGCTGTGCGCCCGGCCGCGCCGTGTCGCCGTGATGTGCGGCAGCGGGTCCGGCAACTCGCCCACGTCCAGGTCGACATGGGTGCGCAGATCCGCCGGGTCCTCCTCGCCCTCGGGCGGCAGCCGCAGCCGTACGCCGGGTGCCTTTCGGGCCACCAGTTCCAGCAGCGGGGCGGGACGCCGGTCGCGGTGATCGCGGTCGTCGCGGCGCTCTCCGGTGTCGCCCGTTCGGTCGGCCTCAGCGGCTACGCGACCATAGCCTTCAGCGAGACCCCGCCGGAGCGGCTGCGCGACGCCAACGCCCTCTTCGCGACCTCCCACCAACTGGCCGCGGGGCTGGGCGTGGCCGTCACCGCCGTCGCGCTGCGCGGGGGCGCGGCGCTGACGGACGGGACGCGCTCGGCGTACGCCGTCGCGTTCGTGGTCCTCGGCGTGCTGTGTCTCGTTCCGGCTGCGGGCGCCCTGCGGCTGCACCCGGCGGCGGGCGATGCCGCGCGAACCGTTGTCCCAGCTCAGGGCCGTGTGACCCAACCCGCCGTCTCAGATAGTAGGAAGTCCGACTAACTGTGGAGACAGATGCTCCTTCCTCGCTTAGTTTTGTAGGAGCCGAACGTCTCGCTAGACCAAGCGAATGGCGGTCGTGAGCCGGAGCCCCTGGCAGGCAACCCCTGCGGCGCCGCTCCCCGCCCCCGGCGTCTCGTATCCCTCCCTCATCGCACTTCCGGTGGTCCGTTCCGGGCCGCTTCCGGAAGCAAGGAGTCGATTCATCATGGCCGAGACGACCGTCCGCCGAGTCCGCCACGTGTCCCGCACGAGCGAGTCCGACCGCAAGAACGCGGCCGCCGCCCTCCAGCGCGCCCTCGACCGCAGGGACAACGGCGGCGAGACGGGTCACTGACCCGCCCGCACCCCCCTCATACCGGGAGCCGCACCCGCACGGGGTGCGGCGCGGGGTTCACGCCCCGCGCCGCACCTCGGAGTGCCGAGCCGCTGCCGTGCGCTCAGCCACCGCGCCGCACCTCGAAGTGGTCGATGCGCCTGCCGCTCTCCGCGAGCGCCGACACCTTGAGCCGGGGCGTCGTGCCCGCCTTCGCCTCCACCGAGAGGAAGGAGAAGCCGGCGTACCGCACCCGGGACCACTCCACCGTCTCCCGCTGCTGGTCCTGCGACTTGGTCCAGTGGAAGCTGCTCACGGACTCGTGGCGTCCGACGTGCCCCTCGTAGCTGTCCTTCACGCCCGACGGGAAGCCGTACAGATCCTTGCCGCCGCCCCCCGCGGTGACGTAGACGATCCCGTCCCGCGTCGGATCCGTCGAGCCGCCCACCGGCACCGAACGGCCCACCCCGCCCTTCTTCACGGCGTCCGTCCGCTCGTACACGTGGTTGTGCCCGTTGATCACCAGGTCCACCTGGTGCTTGGCGAACAGCGGCAGCCACGCCGCGCGCACCCCGCCGTCGGAGGCGTGCGCGGACGTCGAATAGGCGCAGTGGTGGAAGAAGACCACGATGAAGTCCACCGCCGCCGAGGAGCGCAGCTCGCCCAGCTTCCTGTCCAGCCACTTCGTCTGCTTCCCGCCCGTGTAGCCCTGGTTGGCGGGAATCTCGTACGACACGTCGTTCGCGTCCAGTGCCACGATGCCGACGTTGCCGTACGTGAAGGAGTAGACGCCCGGTGCCGTCCGGGGGTCGAAGCCGCTGTCCGGGAGGGAGAAACGGGCCGCCTGGCCGCCGTAGCCGTCCGGCGAGTACCAGGCCTCCATGTCGTGGTTGCCGGTCGTCACCATCCACGGCACCGACTTCGCCACCGGCTCGGTCTGCTTGAGGAACAGGTCCCAGTACCCGGGGTCGAAGCCGTCCGACTTCTTGCCGCGCCCGGTCCCGTCCGCGTAGCAGATGTCACCCGCGTGGAGGTGGAAGGCGGGCTTCTGGCGCAGCAGCACCTTGTCGTTGGCGAGCGCGGCCGAGCTGACGCCCTGGTCGCCGAAGGCGGTGAACACGAACTTCTCCGGGTTCGCGGGCGCCGTGCGGAAGGAGCCGACGGTCGGCCTGTGCGCCGGTGAGGCCGGGTCGAAGCCGTCGTGGCCGACGCCGTAGTAGTACGTCGTGCCGGGCTTCAGACCGTCCAGGGCCGCGTGCACGTAGTACTGGTCCAGTGCCAGCCGTACTCCCGTGACCCCCGGCGTGTGCAGGGCGCGGACCTCGGCCTCGACCTTCCGGCTCAGCTGTCCGGGATGCGTGCCCACCCGCAGATACGGCCTCCGGACCGCGAGCGGCACCTGCCAGGAGACCCGCATCTGGCTCTTCGGGTCGGCGCCGAAGGCGAGATGCCGGCCGAAGGGGGTGACGACGGAACCGTGCACCTGCCCGGTGACGCTCGTGCCCGGGGCGGGGCCGCGCGTCACCGTCCCCGACGGGGACGAGCAGCCGGCCAGCAGCCCGCCGCCCGCGAACGCACCCGCCGACACCAGGGCGCGGCGCCTCGTGAGCTTCGTACGCAGGTACTCGTACTGCTCCGCCATGCTCATCCGGCTCGCGAGCTGCTGCGGAATGCCGAAGTCGGGAAGGTCCATGTCCGTGAACTTCCCAGCAAGTCCCAACGCCCGCCATACGTACGGGTGAACGCACGTCGACGATACGATCCGCGACACCCCGACGATGTCCGGATGGCGGACACCTCGTGTCATTCCATGGGACACGGAGTACGGTGCCTTCATGTCTCGCAGCATCAATCTCGCAGTGATCCCCGGTGACGGCATCGGCCAGGAGGTCGTGGCCCAGGGGCTGAAGGTGCTCTCCGCCGTCCTTCCGCAGGATGTGAAGCTGGAGACCAAGGAGTTCGACTTCGGGGCCAAGCGCTACCACGCCACCGGTGAGACCCTCACCGAGGCCGACCTCGACGCCCTCAAGCAGCACGACGCGATCCTGCTCGGCGCGATCGGCGACCCCTCGGTCCCGTCCGGCGTCCTGGAGCGCGGCTTCCTGCTCAAGCTCCGCTTCGCCTTCGACCACCACGTCAACCTGCGTCCGTCGAAGCTCCTTCCGGGTGTCGCCACCCCGCTGGCCGGCCAGCCGGAGATCGACTTCGTCGTGGTCCGCGAGGGCACCGAGGGTCCGTACACGGGCAACGGCGGCACGATCCGCAAGGGCACCGAGCACGAGGTCGCCACCGAGGTCTCCGTCAACACGGCCTTCGGTGTCGAGCGTGTCGTCCGGGACGCCTTCGCCCGCGCGCAGGCCCGCCCGCGCAAGAAGCTGACGCTGGTCCACAAGAACAACGTGCTGACCTTCGCCGGTCACCTCTGGACGAACGTCTTCAACAAGGTGGCCGAGGAGTTCCCCGAGGTCACCACGGACTACATCCACGTGGACGCCGCGACGATCTACCTCGTCACGGACCCCGCGCGCTTCGACGTGATCGTCACCGACAACCTCTTCGGCGACATCATCACCGACCTCGCCGCGGCCGTCTCCGGCGGCATCGGCGTCGCCGCGAGCGGGAACATCAACCCCTCCGGCGAGTTCCCCTCGATGTTCGAGCCCGTGCACGGCTCGGCGCCCGATATCGCGGGCCAGGGCAAGGCGGACCCCAGCGCCACCGTCCTGTCCGTCGCCCTCCTGCTGCGCCACCTCGGCTACGAGGCCGAGGCCGCCCGCATCGAGGACGCCGTCTCGGCCGACCTCGCCGAGCGCGTGGGCAAGCCTGCCCGCAGCACCGAGGAAATCGGCGACGCGCTCGCCGTACGAGTAGCCGGCTGACCCGCCGCGCCACATACCTCCCGTAGGAGCCGCCGGGTCGCATCCGCACCCGGCGGCTTTTCCTATGCCCTCGCCGGGTGTCACCATCAACAACCCCTGGGTAACCCCTGGGCCGTCTTCACCCCGTTTCGTCCATGGCTTCGCGCGCGCGATAATCGAACGCGGAGCCGCGGGAATGAGGGAATGCTCGGACGTCCTAGTACTGGCCACTGGCAGTACGGGCGTGAGCGCGGCCCGTCACACACAACCGGTGAAGGACAACCACATGACGACGCCCACGATCGAGCTCAAGCCCTCTTCGCAGCCCCGCTCCGCGGCGGAGCGCGAGGCGATCCTCGCCAACCCCGGGTTCGGCCGCCACTTCACCGACCACATGGTGACGATCAAGTGGACCGAGGGCCGCGGCTGGCACGACGGCCAGCTCGTTCCGTACGGCCCGCTCTCCCTCGACCCCGCGAACATGACGCTGCACTACGCGCAGGAGATCTTCGAGGGCCTCAAGGCCTACCGCCAGCCCGACGGCTCCGTCGCCACCTTCCGCCCGGACAAGAACGCCCGGCGCTTCCAGGCCTCCGCCCGCCGGCTCGGCATGCCGGAGCTGCCCGTGGAGACATTCATCGAGGCCTGTGACCTGCTGGTCCAGCAGGACCGCGCCTGGGTCCCCGCCCATGGCGGCGAGGAGTCCCTCTACCTGCGTCCGTTCATGATCGCGACCGAGGTCGGCCTGGGTGTGAAGCCCGCCAACGAGTACCTCTTCCTCGTCATCGCGTCCCCCGCGGGCGCGTACTTCGCGGGCGGCGTGAAGCCGGTGTCGATCTGGCTCTCCGAGGACCATGTGCGCGCCGTCCCCGGCGGCATGGGCGACGCCAAGACCGGCGGCAACTACGCGGCCTCCCTCCTCGCCCAGGCCGAGGCCGCGGCGAAGGGCTGCGACCAGGTCTGCTACCTCGACGCAGTCGAGCGAAAGTGGATCGAGGAGCTCGGCGGCATGAACCTGTACTTCGTGTACGGGGACAAGATCATCACCCCCTCCCTCACCGGCTCCATCCTGGAGGGCGTCACCCGCGACTCCCTCCTCACCGTCGCCCGCGACCTCGGCTACACCTCCGAGGAGGGCCGCGTCTCCATCGACCAGTGGCAGCGCGACGCGGCGAACGGCACCCTGACGGAGGTCTTCGCCTGCGGTACGGCCGCGGTCATCACCCCCGTCGGCACGGTCAAGCGCACCGGCACCGAGTGGCAGCAGTCCGGCGGCGAGCCCGGCGAGGTCACCCTGAAGCTGCGCGAGGCGCTTCTCGACATCCAGCGCGGCATCAGCGTGGACAAGCACGGCTGGATGCACCCGCTGGGCTAGGCCCTGTCGTCAAATTCCCGTCTGCCCCGCGACGCCATGCACGCACTCTCACCGCACCAGGCACAGACCCAAGTACGTCCAGTACGAG
>NZ_JBEYFS010000275.1:0-14445 GCF_040634475.1 Streptomyces sp. NPDC007095 | reverse complement strand
TGGAGAGATGGCGTGGACCGGTACGAGGTTGATACGTGAACCGGTTAGGCCTGAGACGTGCGGTGCCGGCGGGGCCCGTGGCCACTCGCCGCCAGCCGGGCAGAGTTGTTGGCAGCGGCGGCGGCGTCGATCGCCTCCTGCGCGGCTTCCGCGGCCTGCTTGGCCGCGGACGCCGCACGGCCGGCCGCCGAGGCGGCGTGCAGGGAGTCGTTCTTCGCTGCCTGGGTCTCGGCCGCCGCCTTCTGCGCGGCCTCCTTGGCCAGCTTCGCCGCGGTTACGGCACGCGCGGAGGCGTCCTCGGCCGCCTTGGTCTGCGCGGCCGCCTTACTGCCGGCCTCCTTGGCCCTGGCCGCCAGCTGGGCGACCGTGGCGTGCTCTTGGTCACGGGCGCGCGCCACGTACTGGCCGACCTGGAGGAACTCGTGGATGTCGTCCGCCGTACCGTTCAACGCGATCCGGCCGGCAGCCGCCACGTTCGGGCCGCCCGCGCTGATGATCTGCGCGACCTGGACCCGTTCGTCCTGGAACCGCCGATCGTACTGACCGGTGGACAAGAACGCCTTGACGTCACCCGGGGTCGCGTTCAGCGCGGCCTGTCCAGCCTTCTGGACCTCCGGGCCGCCCGCATCGATGATCTGCGCGACCTGAACCCGCTGATCCTGAAACAGCGGATCCTGCCAGCCTTCGTCCAGGAAGTCCTCTAGGCCGTTTTGCGTTCCGTCCAGAGCTTTGCGGGCGGCCTCCTGTAGATTCCGCCCGCCCACACTGGCGAGTTGGGCGACGGACACGCGCTCGTCCTGGAACGTGGCATCCTTCGCCGTGTCGAGGAAGTGCCGTACGTCGTCGTCACTGCCGATCAGCGCGACTTCCGCAGCGGCCCGCACCTCGGGGCCGCCCGTCGACCACAGGTCAAGTACCCGAGCACGGTCTGATAACTCGGCGGTGCCGACACCGCCGCCACCGCCGGGGGTACCGTCTGCCAGAGCACGCGTGGGGGCGCCTGCGAGCAGACCGGCGGCTAGCCCAATGGGCAGCAGAATCAGACAGATCATGCGTATCGCATGCGAAATCGTTCGCACGGCGATACCGGCAGGTTTAGAACTTCTCAACTGTCTCTCATATCGTTTGTTGTCTCGGGAGTCAGCAGCCAATGCCGATGCCCGCTGAAGAGGTAGGGGAATCGCCGTCATTCACGGGGAGGAACATCGCCGCGGCCCCGGCTGTGAGCGTGCGCCTCACGCCATCCGGCAAGTTGATATGGCGACGAATCCCATCATTAGGTCACTGGTGCGCTTGCTGGGGATGGCGGGATTCGCCTGCGTTGTCGGGCGATCAGAGGCACGGCGAAGGGGGAGCGGTCCCTCCGCCGGCGTAGAACCCGAATGCCGTCCGCGGTTATGTCAGCCGGCTGGTGCGAGCTGTACTTCGTCGTGCAGTCCCTTGGCGTCCGCGCCCGGGAAGAGGCTGACGTGGCCGTCACTCCAGCGGACGAGGATGTCGTCGGCGACGGTGTTGGTGGTGAAGGCGCCGGCCGTCACCACGGTCGCGTCGGCCCAGTTCGACTTTGCGGGCCGGATCTTGATCTCTGCGGGCAGGCCCTTGCCGGTCAGGCCCGGGTAGATCGTGGTCTCGCCGTCGATCCAGCGCACCAGCAGGTCATCGGTGCCTTGGCCGGTGAACGAGCCCGTGCTGATCTGCTCGGCGGCGGGCCACGTGGTGTTCTTGGCGACGATCTGTGTCTGCTTGTTCAGCCCGTTGGCCGCCAGGTCGCTGAAGAGGGAGACGTGGCCGTCCTTCCAGGCGACTAGCAGGTCGTCGCGGTGGCCTGCGGGGGTGAAGCGGCCGCCGGTCAGCAGCCGCGCGTCGTTCTTCCAGATGGCGGTGTTCGGCGGGGCGAGCTGCTTCTCGCCGTGGAAGCCCTTGGCATCGACGGTGGTGTACTGGGTCATCTCGCCGTCGATCCAGCGCACGACGAGCCCGTCCGTGCCGCCGCCGGCGTTGACACTGGTGAGCGAGAGGGCCTTGGCCCAGATGCCCTTCGGGGCTGCCAGCCGGTATTCGGCGGCGAAGGGGTGGGCGGGGTCGTTGCCATCGCCGCCCTGGTAGAGGGTGACCTCGCCGTCGTCCCAGCGGACGATCAGGTCCATGCGGCGGGAGCCGCCGGCCGAGCCGCCGGTGTAGTAGCCGGCGGTCATCTGCTCGGCGTGCTTCCACGGGGCGCTCGCGAAGGTGGTGCTGTAGGCGACCTGCTGCACCCAGCCCGCGAGGTCGTCGACCCGGGCGTCCACCACGCCGGTCCGGGTCTCGGCCGGGTCGGTGCCCAGGCAACCGCCCTGCCAGGACAGGCTGTTGACGCCGATGATCTGGGTGTGGCCGGCTGCGGTGCTCAGCGCGGGACCGCCCGTGTCGCCCTTGCAGATCGCGGCCCCGTCGGACTTCGCCGCCAGGTCCACGGTGGTGGCGCCCACACTCTGGACGGTGAACGCGGCCGCGTGCACCTGGTCGGGCACCCACTCGTCGTGCGTGCGCCCGTATCCGACGGCCTGGACCTCGTCCCCGGCACCGGGCGCGGTGCCGGCCACCGCGATGGGGGTGACGCCGCTGACGGGCTTGGCCAGTTGGGCCATGACCACGTTACGGTCGGTGCGGGGAACGAGATTCACCACCTGCTGGGCGGCGCCGCCGAGGGTGGCCGTCGTCTTCAGCTTCGGCGCGCCGGGCGAGACGGTTCCGCCCGGGGTGTCGGCGAAGCAGCTCGCCGCCGTCAGCACCCACTGCGGGGCGACGAGCGTGGCCGAGCAGCCGCGCGCTCCCCCGATGTCGAGCTTGGCGATGGCGGCAGATAAGGCGTCGGGTGCCTGCGGGCCCGATATGGCGGTCGCGGGCGTGATTGACAGGCCGGCGGCGGCCAGCGTCGCGGCAGCGATCAGACCGCTGGTCCACGGGGTGCGCGGACGGGAGCCAGACATGAAGTTCCTCGTGGTCGTGTCGAATTGGGGTGATAGGACGCAGGTGGGCCGGTCAGCCGGTGACGCGCAGTTCCAGCAGGACGGCGGGTGCACCACCGGCGGCCCCCTCACCGACGCTCTGGTAGCCGTTCTTGTCCACGTTCACCGTCTTCGCCGGCGCCGAGGGGTCAGCCTGCGGCCGGAGGTCGGCGCTGATCGGATGGTCGGCGGTCTCCAGCGCGAAGACACGCGGGAGTTCAAGAGCGAGGTAGCCGATCTTCGCGGTGGCCTTGAAGCAGTAGGCGCCCTGCACGTCGCCGCTCTGGCCCTGCACGGTGAGGACCTTGATCTGCTGGAGGGAGTCGTCACACGTGGAGAGGGTGATGTGTCCGTCGCCCTTGATCAACTTGATGCCCTGGTCCCGCTGAATCCGGTCCGCGTTGGGGTAGGCGAAGTCCTCCACCGCGGACGGCGGTGTGGCCCCCGCGGAACCGCCTGTCGGTTGTGGCGGCCCTGGGTCGGCAGAGGCCAGCACCGGTGCGCCGACAAGCGCCACAAGTGCAGCAGCCCCCGCGACGGCGAGCATCCTGCGCATACGAGGAGTCACCCGAAATCCTTTCCAGGCATGGGTGACAGCACATCCGCAGCCCCCCACACACAGACGTAAAGCAAAAATAAAGGTCGCCGTGAGCCTAAAACGGCGTCAGAAAGAAAACAACGTGACCATACTCACGGGTAATTCACAGAACCGGGTCAGAGCGTTCACGGCAAGGCGAAAACACGCCACCGCAACCGGCTCCCAATGGCCGGCGCCCAGGGTCCGCGGCGCTACGTCGCATGACATCGCCCCAGTCTGTACGTGCGCGTTCTATTAATTCGCTTGACAGTGATGAATGACCGATACAAAGGGAAACCAGGACGTTCGTGGTCGGTGAGTGTCGGGTCAGGGGGCCGGTGCGACGAGCATGTGTTCCGTGCCGAGTTCGGTGGAGCTGGTGTCCGAGTACAGGGTGATTCCGCCGTCGGGCCGTCGAACGACGAGGTCGTCGGTGCGGTCATCGGGGGTGAAGTTCCCGGCGGTCATGGCCAGGTCGCCGGTCCACAAGTTAGTGGGACTCTGAAGGCGGGTGGCGTCTCCCAGGCCGGAGGTGGTGATGCTCGGGTACGTGTCGATTGCGCCGTTGGACCAGCGGACCATGAGATTCCGCCTTCCGCTTCCCGAGAAATCAACGCTGGTGAGGGTAGTGGCGTCCTTCCAGCTGGGGTTGGGCGCCTTCAATTGATTTTCCTTGCCGAAAGTACCGGCACTCACGTTGGTGTAAAGGGTCAGTTCACCGTCGGACCAACGCACGATGAGATCCCTGGCAGCTGCGTCCGCGGTGAAGCGACCGGCCGTCATCTGCGTGGCATGGGTCCATGTCTGATTGGGACCGATCATCCGGGTGCCGGCAGTATTCAGCCCGTTCTTTCCGACATCGCCATAGAGAGTGGCCTCGCCGTCGGACCAGCGCACCATCAGGTCGGACTGTTTCGATCCGGCGAAGTCTCCCGCGGTGATGGTCTGCGCATGGGTCCACGTTCCGTTGGGAGCCAGGAGTTGCTGCTCGGAGACGAAACCTCCCTTGCCGTCACCGAGGTACAAGGTGGCCCGGCCATCACTCCACACCGCGATCATGTCGCTGTGTCCGGTACCCCGGAAATCCCCGGAAGCCAGGAGCCGCGCGTTCCGCCAGGTGTCCCAGGTGCCCATGGAGTAGGGAAGCGCGGGCTGCTGGTAGGGACCGTGATCGGTATGGCCACCGCGTTGGGCATCGCTGTACAGCTGGAAGAAGCGGTCGCCGTACACGGGGCTGTACGTGATCCGGTTGTACAGCGGATCACTGGCCGGCACATCAGGACCACCGCCGTTCCAGCCGCCGACGTTGCCCACGATCTCCCCGGTACCTGAGCCGCTCAAGTCGACTCTGGAAAACCACGGGCCGCCGGAGACGCCTCCCCACATGCCGGCACAGTCGATGCGTATCTGGTTGAACCCCGCCAGCACGCTGGTTCTGGTCGGGCAGCTCACCGCCCGGTCTGCCCTGTCGTATGTGCTCATCGGATACCCGATGACAGTGACGTTGCTGGTGAATCCCGGCGTGCGGGCCACCGTGTTCGCTCCGACCACGTCCTGGACCTTCTTGCCCTGGTAGGTGCCGACCCGCGCAAAGGCGAAGTCCAGGTCGGAGTTGACACTCTCGTCCGCCGCCCACTGGGAGTCGCGGAACCACTCCTGGACGGGAAAGACTCCGAACGGCTGAGCGTCGGCGGACTTCCCGCTGTCGTACCGGGGGACGAACATGCCATGGGCACTCTTGCAGTGCCCGGCGGTCAGGATCAGGTCGTGCCCAGAACTGTCGACCACACTGGCGGTGCAGGAGTGCGTCTCAGGGCCGCTTCCGCTGTAGAGAACCCCGACGGACTTGATCCCGGCAAAGTGCTTGGCGGTGTCAGCGGCCGGCTTGGCGCCCGGCTTGACTGCCGGACCGCCCCGAGCTGACGCGCGTCCCGCCGGTTCGGCATGACGGCCGGAAGGGTCGATTGCCGCCGCCATACGGTCATGCGTCCAGAACCGGATGGCATCCTCTGCCGTCCAGTCCGGATCCCCGTCCGGATCAGCGGGCCGTGTCGCCCCGGACGACGCCGACGGCACCGGCGGATGGCCTAAGGAGCGGTGTTGCCCGTTGTTCGCCGCGCTGCCAGGGCTCTGGCGGTGGCGCGATGCATTCCGGGCTGCTGTCGGGACAGCTGCGGAAACACGTCTCGCCTGAGTCGTAGAGGAAGAAGACGCGGTCGCCACGCCGGGGTCGCCGGCCAGGAGGAGGCCGCACAGAACGGCGGTGACCGCACTCAGCGTGCGCAATCGGTGCACAGCAAGACTCCACTAGGTGATGCATGGAAGCAGGGATGCCTGTAACGGCCCGCAATCGCCGGGCCGGGCGCGGCAGACAGGAAAGCAGCAGGAAGCCACGGTGTTGGCCGCGGTGCCCGAGGCAGCGGCCGTACCAGTGGTGGGTTGGGGTCAGCAGTCGCCGCTGCCGCGGCTCGCGGTCACCCGGTGGGGACGGCGACCCTCACCGCCGTCACGGGTGGAAAGCAGTCGCTTCCGCTGCTGCCCAGGCCGGAGCACCCGTGGCGCTCAACGAACAGGCAGCGGCGGGACTGCTGCTAAGTCGCGGTGACGCCTTCGCGGACCGGTATGCCCGCGGACTGTCGTTGATGGACAAGTCGTTCCCCCAGCGGCGTCCGCCGCTCATTCGCCGCCATGGGCGACGCACGAATCCTGAAGCGGCTGCTCCCGGATTGTGTTCAACCAGGCCTTGGTCAGAGGCCGTTCGAACACATACGCCAATACTAGAGGTCATAGATCGCAAACGCAGCGTTGCGTTGATCTCCAGGACAGACCTTGTGCGGACCGTCAACCGCTTCGTGAACTGCGCGGACAACGCATCCACCACCGCCCGGGCACTGTCCGCCGCGTACGGGACCACACCAGATTCTCACCACCTCATTACCCGCACACCCGAAATCACAACGGCCCCGTCTGTCCGGCAGAACTCCCCGACAACGGCTGAACGGTGATTCGGCCGCCGCCGACAGAACTCGAGCCTGCAGCCAAGCGCCGACCGCCTACCGGTTCAATCGGACAACCGTCTGGATCACGAGTTACCCGCCCCTGACCAGCGGCTTTCCCCGTTCCCATGCCCCGCGTCCCCCGCCCAGGACTCGAACCTGCGGCCAGCGCCCACCCGGCCGACGACCACCCGGCCGACGACCACCCGCCATAACGGGCCCTACGGCGCCCCGACGCAACGCTCCGGGTGACGGTGCCGACACCCCACCGTCGGCACCAGCCGCCCCGCCGTGGCCCGTCGGCTACGGATTCCGCAGCCGGTCTGCCGGAAATCCAGCTGACGCACCGTCAGCCGGTTTCAGCACCGATCCAGCACTGGTACGGATAACCAGGGATGACGACAGATGACGTGACGTCAGGTAATACAGCGGCGGATACAGCGATGGGGTCGACCCTGAACTCGGCGGCATCCTCCACGAGTACGAACATGCCGCATGACGTGCACGGATGACATTTTCGGCAAGGACACTTCTACAACTGGCATCGACCGCACCGAACGCTGAAGCAAGCCGCTCCCCTGCGCCCGATACCCGAACCGATCGACCTGCCAATGCAGATCGAGGACCTGGATGTCCGCCGACGAGACCGACTCGGCGGGACGCTGCACGAGTACCGACATGCCGCTTGACCAGGCCGGACGATTTATCGGCACCCGCAGGGTGCAGACCTGCCGGCGCGAGCTACTGGACCGCACCCTGATCTGGAACCAGCGACACCTGCTCCACGCTTTCAGCCAGCCTCACGCCGCGGTGGCACCAGGATTCCGCGAAGACACAAGATCACGGCTATCTTGCGGGAGTTGCTTCTGCTACAGGCCGGGATGTCAGAGGCATTGC
This sequence comes from Streptomyces sp. NPDC007095, assembly GCF_040634475.1. NCBI lineage: Bacteria > Bacillati > Actinomycetota > Actinomycetes > Kitasatosporales > Streptomycetaceae > Streptomyces > Streptomyces sp. NPDC007095. The sequence goes on along the minus strand of NZ_JBEYFS010000275.1, from coordinate 6,988 downwards.
CCGTGAGCGCCCCAACGTGCTCAGGGTGAAGCTGTCCGTACGGGGGAGGATGTTGGTGGCGGTCGACAGCACGGGAGATCCGCAGGCAACTGCCGCTGAGCTGGGCGCGGTTGCGGGAGCGATGGCGGCTTCGGGCATCGGGCCCTTCGCGGGTGTCGGTGCCGCCGTGGCACAGGCTCTGCGGGTCGAGGGCGAGACTCTGACCACCTTCAAGAAGCGGGTGGATGACCTCCTGACACAGCTGGAGAAGTCCAAGGCCGCGCCGCGCAGGATCGCGGACGGTGCCCTGCCAACGGGGCGTCTGGGCGACTTCGACGAGGCCGACGCGCTGCACGCGTCGTACACCAGGGTCCACTCCCAGCTGGAGAAGCTGTCCAAAATGCTGGCGCTTCAGATCGAGGGACTGGTCGTCACTGTCGACGCGTCGAAGACCGGCTATCACAACCTCGACGACGACATCCGCGGCCGCCTGAGCCGGATCCGGATCGAGGCGGACAAGCTGGTCGTCGACGAGGCGGGGCAGGGAGCCAAAGCACACACCGGCAGCGGGTCGAACGGACCGGACCCTGACCGACAGGGCTCTAAGTCGACGGACGCGGAAGCCGGTGGCCTGTGATGTTTATGCCGGCGATGAGCGGCAGCACCGTACCCGTGACGGAAAAGGCGGGGCAGCGCCATGTCTGATCTGGGCAGCCGGGCTTGGCAGATGGTCAAAGAGACCCGGTTCCTGGCCCACGACCCCGAAGAGCTGTGGGCCATGGTCGATCCTGCGGACGGAGCGACGGCCACGGACCTCGGCGACCTCCTGACCGAGGCCGCGAAGACGATCAAGGAAATCGGCACCGATCTGCGGACCCACAGCCTGGCGGTCGAGTGGGACGGCGAGGGCGGCGAGGCGTTCCGGAAGTGGATCCACCAGGCCGCCCTCGCCACCCTGGGCCTGGGCGACTACAGCGAGAACGCGGGCAAGTGGCTGGGCCACGCGGCGGACACGCTGCACGAGGTCAAGCCCCAGCTGGAGATCCTGCGGAAGCAGAGTGCCACCGCACGGTCGGTGCTCGACGCGCACGCGGCAAAGGCGACCGACGTCGGCAACCACGATGGCGGCCCGACGGACTCCGAGGTGACGAAGGCCAAGACCCAGTACGCCAACCACAGCGCCGAGGCGGCCGGGCAGATGATGAAGCTGGCCCAGTCGTACACCGTCTCGACGGAGCAGATCGACGCGCTGCAAGCGCCCGAGTTTCCGGAGCTGCCGAAACAGTTCGTGCCGACCCAGATTCATGGCGGAACCCACATTTCTGCCCCGTCCTCCGGCACCGCGGCAGGCCAGGGGGTGATGACACAAGCTCAGGCGTCGTCTGGGCACAAGGCCGCCCTGGGCACCAGTTCAAGCGGAGCGAGCCCCGCGCCACAGGTAGCCGTACGCCACCACATGACGGACCCGCCGGTAGTGCCGGATGCGACCACACGACGCCTGCCGGACACAACGAACACTGCGATCGACAGCGTCAGCACGCTGCCGTCCGCTCCGACGGTTCCCTGGTCCGGTTCGGCGCCCTCCGTGAGCGCAGGCGGTGTGGACGGCAGGACGTCGTCGCCGACCGGGCTACTGCCGCCCGCATTTGGGGCCGGTACGACGACGTTTCCGCCCGGCCTTCGGGGAATTGAGGGACGGCCCGTGTACGGAAGCCGGGGCCCTCTGCCCACGCCGCCCGGCGCGGGCGCTTCGGGAGGTTCGCGCGTACTCGGGCGCGAACTTACTGGCCCCACCGGCCCTGGCATGTCGGGCAGCCAGCCAGTCCCTGGCCGCGGGCCGGCCGTTCCCGGCGCGGCCAGAAGCACCAACGGCATCACCGGCGGCCGCCCCTTCTCGCCGACGAGCGGACGATCTGCTGGTGCGATTCCACGCGGCACCGTTATCGGCGGTACCCCGAGCGAACAGCAGCCCCCCGTGGGTCGCGGCACCGCGCCAGCAGGATCCCGCATTGGCCGCACACCGTCCCGCGCCAACGGCCGCATGGCAAGCCCTGAAGGCGCGGCGAAGAGCGCCCGCCTGCCTGAACAGTCCGATGGGATCCTCGGCGGGCAGCCCAAGACGCCCCGACAGCGTGGACGGGCGGGGCTCACCTCAGGGCGCGCCGGACTCGTACGGGGATCGGGCGCAGACGGCGCACGGCCGCAGAGCGGCGGAACAGCCCGCGGTGCCTCCGCCGTCGCCCCTGCCCCGTACGGTGGTGACCGCTCCGCCCGTGACGAGCGGTCGCGCAACCGCACGAATCAGAGGGCAGAGGACGAAAACGGCCGACCGAGCACTCCCGAACCGCGCCCCGAGCCCCGCCTGCCCAGCGGTCCCGACGGACACGCACGACGAGAAGGATGACCATGCGCACCCGCAGCAAGCAGGCCATACGGTACGGCCAGATCGTGGCAGCCGTCGCCGGCATCCTGTTGGCGGGCGCCGCTGTGACGCCCGCGCACGCCGACACCGTCCGCGACCAGCAGTGGTACCTGGACGCCATGCGGGCCGAGCAGATGTGGAAGACCAGCACCGGCAAGGGCATCACGGTCGCCGTAATCGACACCGGCGTCCAGGACGACATCCCCGACCTACACGGCCAGGTCCTGTCAGGCAAGAACTACTCCAGGCACCCCGGGGACGAACATTCGGACTACGACGGCCACGGCACCAGCATGGCCGTCCTTATCGCCGGCACCGGAGCCAAAGGCCAGGCGACGGGCTCCTACGGCCTGGCCCCAGGAGCGAAGATTCTCCCGATCCGCATCCCGGACTTCATCGAGCAGAGCCGTAGCGACGGCAACCCGGACGACTACCCCACCTACATGGCCAAGGCCATCCGGTACGCGGCTGATTCGGATGCCCAGGTCATCAACATCTCGCAGGCGAGCACCGCCCATTCGCCGAAGCTGACCGAGGCCATCACCTACGCGCTGTCCAAGGGCAAGCTGATCTTCGCCGGGGTGGGCAACGACGGCGCTGGCCTCAACGAACTGGAGTACCCCGCGGCGACTCCCGGTGTGGTTGGCGTCGGAGCGATCGACAGAAACGTCAAGGCGACCAAGGAGTCCCAGCACGGCCCTCAGGTCGATCTGGTCGCACCGGGCGAGGATATGGTCGCCGCCTGCCTCGGCGGCACGGAACTGTGCAAGACGCACGGCACGAGCGACGCCACCGCCATCGCCTCCGCATCCGCCGCCCTGATCTGGTCCAAGCACCCCGACTGGACGAACAACCAGGTCCTGCGGGTCATGCTCAACACCGCGAGCAAACCCAAGAACGGCAAGGAGCGCACTGACTATCTCGGCTACGGAACCGTGCGCCCGCGCATCGCGCTGAAGGACCCCGGCGACCCCGGCCCGGCTGACGTGTACCCGCTGCCCGACTTCAATCAAGCCGCGTCGAAATCACCCGACGGGGCGGGATCCACCTCGACGAACCAAGAGCACGTGCCGTCGGCTACCGCGTCCGACTCTCCCGGCGACAGCTCACCGACACCGTGGATTCTCGCCGGCGCCGGGATCATTGTGCTCACTGGTGCGGTCCTTGCTGCCGGGGCGGTACGCAGGCGACGACGCGCTGCAGCGACCGCCCACACTCAAGCAGCTGTGCCGCCAGGGCCCGGGCAGACCGCCTGGCCGTACGGAGACGGTAACCACGGGGGAAGGCCCTGACATGGCGTGGGACGAGTGGGAGCAGCTGAAGGCCGAGGCGCTGGCCCGCAGGCAGGAAGGCATGCGACTGGACAGCGCTGCCGACACGGCCGGAGGCGGCACCGGCGGGCCACCGGACCTGAAGACGAACAAGGCGGGAAACAAGGCTGCGGTCAAGGCGCTGCGGGAGCTCATCCAGCCTGACACGGACAAGGCCGGCAGCCACGCCGACGAGTCCTCGTCCACGGCGGCCCGGGAATTCAGTGGCTGGAACACCGGCTCCGGGCTCAAGGCGGCGCACGCGGAGTGGGAGCTACAGGTCAAGGGCCTGAAAGGGCGTCTGGGAGAAGACCAGAAGGCGCTGGAGAAGACCCATCAGGGCTTCCAGTATCACGACCTCGGCGTCAGGAGCCAGATAGCGCAGATCAACGTGGGACGCGACCCCCGAGGGGAGGGTTAAGAGATGGGGACGGGCAAGCTCACCTATCAGGACGTGGTCACCATCAACCTCGGTGTGTTGATCACGGCGGCCAAGGACTGGGATGACATGGCCGGCGGCTTCGACGACCTGGGGCGTCTGTACGGGTTGAAGGTGGAGTCCATTGCGAACGACGGCTCCTGGGCCGGCATCAGCGCTGGTGCGGCTCGCACGCGGTTCACGAACACGCGTAAGCAGTTCACCGACGCGGAGACGGAAGCGCGCGCCATCGCCTCACTTCTTCGGGACGCCTATGAACGCTTCTCTCAGCTGATCGGCCACGTGAAGAACCTGGTCGAGCAGGCGGAGAAGGACGAGATGACCGTCAACAGCAGGGGCGAGGCGGTCTATGACTTCAGCAAACTCACCCCGATGCGACACGACCCGGACTACCCGAAGTACGTGACGCAGGTGAAGGACGCCGAGGCCGCCTGGACGAAGAAGATCAAGGACGCCGTGCAGGCGGTCGACGACGAGGACCAGGTCGTCGGACGCGCGCTTCGCGAGGCGGCTGGCGTCGGGGACTTCCTTACGCAGATATTCCAAACCCTGGGACAAGGCGATAGCTTCAACGGGGCGGCAGTCGGCGACATAGCGACATACGAAACGGAAGTGAAGAAAGAAGAAGCGGAACAGAATGCAGAAGCCGAGCAAGAGAAAAAGAAGAAGGAGGACGATAGAACCCTGACGACCATCCTTCGGGGTATCGGCAAGGGAGTTCAGATATTTTCGCAGCAGCCTGGTGGCGACCTGGGGACAAAGCTCGTAGGAACACTGATTGACGGCGTCGCCGGTGCCACCGGCTACAACAAGACGGAGGGAATCACCTTTGGTGTGGGTATCGGTTGGGGTGGCGGAGGCGTAGGAGCTCAGATCTCTTTGGCGGAAACTCAGACTCCGGACGGAAAAACGCAGATCGGGATCCTGACATCAAAATCCGTTTCTTCGTCTGGTGTCGATTTCGGTGTTTCTGCAACGGCAGGAAAGTTCTACAGCAACGCTGATGACATCGGTCAGCTCACAGGAAAGGGGTGGGATAAGGGGGGCTCCTTCAAGGCTGGCATCGGTGCGTTCGGGAGTCATCAGACAGAAGTCGGGACAACTAACTCCAAAGGTGAGGGTGTCAACGCAGTCACGTATGGGATCGGGGCCGGTCTGGGCGCCGAGATCAACGGCGGGTACAGTGACGCCAAGATGCGTTGGCAGACAGAGATCGGATCGGACAAAAAGTGAATGGCATCGACCCGGTACCGCTGTTCTTCTTCGTGGCTGGTTGGTTTTTCGCCCTGAACATCAGGGGGCTTGCGGACCGGACATACCAGTACGGATCCCGCTTCATGCCGATGATCGGAGGCTCGGGCACACTCCGGATCATGGGCTGGGCGTGGATCTTCGTGGGCGGCGCAGTTTTCGTCCTGGACTTGCTGGATTGAGTCCATTTCAGCCCGCTCTGCATGCAGCTGACGCCGGGACGCCGCCGTGTAGGCGTCATTTGGATAGGGGCGCAAAGAAAGAGAACTAATGTTCTTTACGGTAGTCGGGGTCATCTTCCTGGTGTTCGGCGTGGCTTTCTCTTTCAATGTCGGCGGAGCTGCCGAGTATGCTTTCCGCGTTTTCTCCCGAACGAACCCCACCGTTGGAACCGCCACCCCAAAAACCTTGCGCATCGTGGGTGGGTTCTGGATCCCGCTAGGAGCATTCTTTATCGCTGTCGGACTCCTCAGATGACACTGCGGGTGCCGATAAATCATCCGGCCAGGTCAGGAGCTTGATCGTCGGTGACGGGCCCGCTGCCACCGCACCGCTCCATGGTCTTCACGTGAACGGCGGTCGGGCGGCATCATGATCTGTCGTGAGGTTGATCCCCGGGGGTGGACACCGGGTTTCACGCGACGAGTGACAGCGTATGTGACGTGATCAATTGCTGTTCGCATTCGGCTGGCGCGAGGTAGCCGAGGGCGGAGTGGCGGCGGCGCCGGTTGTAGTACGACAGCCACCTGAACAGCTCCAGCCGTGTCTGCGCCTTCGAGGTCCAGCGCCTTCCGTGCAGCAACTCGCGCTTGAGGCCCTGGAAGAACGATTCGGCGAGGGCGTTGACACTCCTATAGTTGTCAACTGGCCGCGGAGGCCGTCCGTGGGGCCGGCCGAAGCAGGTGGTAGACCTCGCGAATGACGTAGCGCTTGAGGCATCTGATGATCTCGCGTTTCGTCTTGCCCGAAGGCCAGAATGTTCCCGAACGAGCCTGCCCAGTCCGTCAGTTGCTGGAAGCCGCCGGTGTCGGTGGGAATCGTGAGGGTGTCCAGTATTCCGCCGATTGTGTCCATCACCGCTGCGACGTGCACGTGCTTGTGCGTGTCGACGCCGATCACGACGTGCCCGGACCTGGGTTGCTCGCTGGTCTGCACGGAGTTCCTTCCGGTCGGTAGCGTGGGGTTCACGCTGTCGCCGGTCGGACGGACAGGACTGTCACGGGGACGCTTTGGCGAGTCGGCTCCAGGCGCCTATCAGGTCACGTCCGTCCGGCGGCAGCGCTTGCTGCGTGCCCGGCCGGGCGGTCGACAGATCAACGCCAGGACACTCACGGGGTCAGTCATAAGCAAGAGTCAGACCGCCTCAGCCGGGGCTACCCGATCCTTGCGGGATCCGGTGCGAAAAGACTGACAGTCATAACTTGAGCCGACGCGGCCCATGCTGCGGCGGATGCCGTGCCGACGGCAGACCTCGGCGAAGGCGGCCGAACCATATTGGGCGAGTTCAACCAGTCGTTGCAACACCGGGCTGTTGCAGCGAGCGTAGCTGCTGTTCGAAGACCTCGGCCGGCGTCCGCCAACCCAGAA
>NZ_JBEYFS010000274.1:0-14533 GCF_040634475.1 Streptomyces sp. NPDC007095 | reverse complement strand
CGGCGGGGGGCATCACGATCGGGCGCGGGGAAGGAGCGCCGCCCGGCGACTCGGGCGTTTCCGAACTCGCCGCGACAACGCGCCATGAAGTGGGCCGGCTCGACGTCGGGGCGGGCCCGCAGCGCGGCCGCGACCTTCGCGGCCCTGCCGGGGGCGGTGCTCAGCCACCATTCGGCGGGTGCGAGCGGAGCGCGTGCGCGCTGCGCGAACACGGCGTTCACGGCGCGCAGATCCAGCAACAGCGCGCCCCCGTCCGTCACTTCCGCCCCGCCCTCGTCCGCCGTTGGGTCCGATGCTCCCGCTGCGTCCGCGGTGATCCCGGCCCAGGCCGTGCCCGATCCGGTCGTCGGCAGCTCGCTCACCGACCGCACGATCGTCACCCGCAGCCGCTCCCCGTCCAGCGTCACGTCGATGCTCTCGCCCGGCACGGTCCCGGCCGCCCGCAGAAACGCCCGGGTGGCGACGGCCGCGATCCGTGCCGGGGGCGTGGCCCGCGCGGCGTCGAGGCGGACGGTGAACTCCGGCGGACCGGAGGGCGACTCGTCGCTCCCGGGCGCGGCGCCCGTCCCGTACATGACCGTCAACGGCGCCGTCTTCGACGCGGCCGGACGCAGGGCCGTCGACGGGTACGCCGCTCCGTCCGCCGTCTCCGTCCTGCTGCCCCGCCAGCGCACCCCGGCGGGCACCGCGACCGCGCGGGCGGTCCCGTCGGGGCCCGTGGACAGCACCCGTACGACGGTGAGCCGGTGCTGTTCGGGCTCGCCCGCGGGAACCGTGCCGTCGAGCTGCAGCCCGGTCAGCCGCAGCGGCTCTGCCGGCGTGGCGCGGGCGCCCGAAGCCGACACGTCCAGGTCGAGGGTGACCCGGTGGACCCGGCCGTCGACGGGGATCTTCCCGGCGCTCAGCCGGTACGGGATACCGTAGCCGTCCTCGACGACGACGGTGGCCAGGGGCGCGACTCCGGAAGGGGAACGCCCCTCCATCGCCCCCGTGTTCGTCTTCGCCCCCTCGCCGGCCTTCGTCCCCTCGCCCGTTGCCGCCGTCTCGTCGGTGATCCGCAGATCGAGCGCGAGCCGCCGGGTGCCCTTGGGCAGCGACACCGAGGGCCCTGCCGCCTTCTCCCGAGGCGCGAGCCCCCGCAGCAGCCGCTCCACGGGCCCGTCGGCGAGATCGCCGCGCATCAGCATCCCCTCCCCGGCATGCGCCGTGTCCAGAGCGAGCACCGTCGCCCTACGGCCGCCGGAGAGGTCCGTGGTGGCGCGGTAGGCGGGAGCGGCGTCCCGTACCCCGGGCAGCGCGGCGTACAGACCGGTCTGGCCCGGGCTGCCCGGCCTGCCGTCCAGGACCCGTACGGAAGCACCCGTCCCGAAGTCCGCCTGGTCGCCCTGCGACCGCTGCCACGAAGCGCTCTGCCCGATCGCCAGCATCCCGGTCGTCACCGCGAGGACCAGCAGCAGCACCGGCCCCGCCCCGCGCAGCGGACGCCGGCTGAACTGCCACCCCGCCAGCGCCGCGGGAAGGCCCCGCCCGCCGGCGGCGCGCCGCTCCGCGAGCCGCGCACCCAGGGGCAGCAGCCGCAGTGTCAGCACCGTGCCGGCCAGCAGCGCCAGTGCGGGCGCCGCGACCAGCAGCGGATCGACGCCCAGATCGCCTGCCCGGTCACGGCTGAGCGCGCCGCCGCCGAACGAGCCGGTCTGCCGGTCGAGTTGCCAGTACGCCACCGCCGCGATCAACAGCAGCCCCACGTCGGCACCCGCCCGCACCGGCGCCGCGCCCGCCGCGGCCCGCACCCGCCGCAGCCGCGCCGGCGCACCCGACGTCGCGGCCAGCGCGGGCGCCACGACCGCCGCCGCGCAGCACACCGCGACCCCGGCCGCGACCAGCCACACCTGGAGCACCGGAGCGTCCCCGAGCCGCACCCCGGTCCGGTCGAGGGACGACCACCGGGCGAGCAGCCGCACCAGCGGGCCGGACAACAACGCGGCACCTACCGCCGCCGGTACGGCCAGCAGCAGCGCCTCCAGCGCGGCGAGGCCCGTGATCCGGCGGCGCGAGGCACCCCGCGCCTTCAGCAGATCGGTCTCGCCCGCCCGCTCGGTGTCGAGCAGCCGGGCCACCAGCAGCAGCGCGTACCCGGCGAGCAGCACCAGCTGGACGGAGACGATCATCAGCGTGGACCGGGACACGAGCAGCGCCCGCCCGGTCCGGTCGAGCACGGCGGGCAGCGCCGTCCGCACGGTCGCGCCCGCTCCGAACGCCGGTTCCTTGCCCAGTGCTTCGGGTTCGCGCGCCGAGGCCTCGCGCAGCGCGTCGATCCCGTCGGTGGTCAGGCTCCGGTAGTCGGCCGTCGCCACCCACCCGGTGGTGCCCGCGGAGGTGCGGGAAGCGAGGACGGACGCGTCGGCGAGCAGCGGGCCGTAGGTGGTGAAGTCGACGGTGCGCACCCCGTGACCGCCGAGGGTGTCCAGCTGCCAGTACGGATCCGAGCTGTCGGTGACCCGGTACACGCCGGTGACCCGGACCGTCAGGGGCGCTCCGCCCAGCCGGTCGGTGAGCGCGATCCGCGCTCCGGGACGCACCTTCAGCCGGTCGGCTGCGACTTCGGGCAGCGCGACGGGCACGGGAGCGGTGCGCGCCGCCGGGGCAGGGCCGGGCGGTGTGCCCGAGACCAGCCTGATCCGCGACCGGTCAAGAGCGGCGAAGTGGGTGAGGTCCGGTTGCCCCGCGCGGGCATCGGTGCCCCGAAGGGACCGGGGCAGCGCGTACGGCCCTGAGCCGCGCAACGTCCGTACGGTCACCGGAAGCCCGGCGAAGGTCCGGCGCGCGCCGCGGACCGCCGCGTCCTGGGCCGCCGTCTCCCGGCCGCGGGGCACGTCGGCGCCGATGACGAGCGAGGCGGAGGTCGCGGCCGGGCCGCTCAGGTTCTGTCGGAGCGCCGCGTCCCCGACCGAGGCGGAGAACGCGGCGAGGGCGGCGAGCACCGAGGTGGTCAGCAGCACCGCGAGCAGGGCAGCGCCGAGCAGCACCCGATGCGCCCGAACGCGCAGCAACAACAAGCCCGTCACTCGTCCCCCACCCGATTGCCGAGCCGCCTCCTCGCCAACCCGACATGAATATCATGGGGTTTCCGTTCTGGGTACATGAGTTCCATTCCGCAGGGGGTGCGTCGATGACGGAGAACACCGGCACGCGGTCCGGTGCCGCCCTCGTGGGCGAGTCCGCCGACGAGCCGATGGTGCGGGTGGAGAACCTGCACCACTCCTACGGCACGGGCGCGGTGGCCGTGCACGCGCTGCGCGGGGCCTCCTTCGAGCTGCGGCGCGGCGAACTCGTCGCCCTCAAGGGCCGGTCGGGCTCCGGCAAGACGACCCTGCTCCATCTGATCGGCGGCCTCGACCGCCCGGACCGCGGCCGCGTCGTCATCGACGGCACCGACCTGTCCGCACTCGGCGAGAACGAGCTGCTGGAACTGCGCCGCGACCGGATCGGCTACATCTTCCAGTCCTTCGGACTCATCCCCATCCTCACCGCGGCCGAGAACGTGGGAGTGCCGCTGCGGCTGCGCAGAGCCGACCCCCGCGAACGCGAGGAGCGCGTGGCCCTGCTGCTCGCCCTCGTGGGGCTCGCCGACCACCGGGACCAGCGTCCGGCCGAACTCTCCGGCGGCCAGCAGCAGCGGGTGTCCATAGCCCGCGCCCTCGCCAACCACCCGGCCCTGCTGCTCGCCGACGAGCCGACCGGACAGCTGGACGCGCAGACCGGCCTGGCGGTGATGGAACTGCTGCGGGCGGTGGTCGCCAGTGAGGGCGTCACGGCTCTGGTCGCCACCCACGACCCCCAACTCCTGGGCCTGGCCGACCGCGTACTGGAACTGGGCGACGGCGAGGTCGTCGAGCACTGACGGCGCCCGACCGAACCGGGCGGAGGGGCGGCACCTCGGCGGAGGGGCCCCGGCACCGGGGGGAGGGGCTACGGCACCTTGTACGTCTCCCCGTACACCTTCCACTCCAGCGGTGTGCGCAGGTCCAGGTTCCCGTCGTACAGGAACATCCGCTGGGCCGTGTCGATGCGGGTCGTGTCGCGGTGGGCGCTCTCGGCCTTCATCGCCGCGCGACGGACGTCGAGGAAGATGTCGAGGTAGGCCTTCTCGGAGCCGCCCTCGGCGGGGGTGTCGGCCTGGGCCATGGCACGGCTGCGCAGGTCGTAGAAGCCGCCCGTGCCGGTGCCGGGCCCGTGCATGACCATGGCGTCGTAGTAGATGAACTGGCCCAGCGTGCCGAGGCCGTCGAGTTTGGCGCGGCGCACCGCGGGGTCGAAGTAGACGCGGTCCCGCTCGGCGTCCTGCGCCCTGCGGAAGGCGGCCACCGAGGCCTCCTTGCGCCAGGCCGCCGCAAAGCCCGGGTCGAGCCCCTTGTGCGAGTCCGTCCCGTCGACCTTGCGCAGGGCGGGGAGGTAGCGGGCGAGGCCGTTGCCCGGGTGGTCCTTCGTGTAGCCCTCGACCAGGACGAGCAGATCGTGGGTGCCGGTGCAGAAGCCGATGAGGCCCGCCGTGTAGCCCTGGCCGTCGCCGATGTCCTCGATGTAGGCGTACGCGCTGCGCCAGTCGAGCGTGGAGTTCTCCGCGCTCGCCACGAGCTTGTGCGCCAGCTCCTTCTTGTCCGGGGCGGCGAGGCCCGCGCCCGCCGGTCGCCCGGCGTCCTGGCGGGCCCGCGCGTGCCCGGCCGCCCCGCTCGCGTCCGTGAGTGCCGGGGCGAGGAAGCAGACCGCCGCCGCGACCAGGGGGAGCACCGTGAGCAGGAGGAGCCGGGCACGTTTCATGGGCTCAGCCTAGGGAGCGCTCAGGCCGCTCCGCTCGTCAGCTCGGACACCTTTCCGACGGCCGTGATCACCAGCAGCGCCAACAGCGCGGCGCACGCGGCCGCTTGGACCAGAGCCCGGCGGCGGTCCCGGGGTGCGTACGCGTAGGCGAGCGTGACCACGCCGCCCGCCAGCAGGCCGCCGAGGTGGCCCTGCCAGGAGGTGAGTCCCGCCGAGATGAGCAGCCACAGCAGCAGGCCCGCCATGAAGCGGTTCACGGCGCTCATGTCGGCGCCCAGCCGGCGGGCCATGACGTAGTACGCGGCCCCCAGCCCGAAGATGGCGCCCGACGCACCGAGCGTGGGCGTGTACGGCGCGATCACCAGCACGAGGACCGAGCCGCCGAGCGCCGAGAGCAGATAGAGCGTGACGAAGCGGATCCGGCCGAGCTGGGCCTCCACCACCCGGCCCAGGTTCCACAGCGAGACCATGTTCATCACGATGTGCAGAATCCCGAACGTGCCCCCGGTGGGCGGCAGATGGAGGAACGCGCCGGTCAGCATCCGGTACCACTCCCCGTCGACCACGCCCTCCGGGTGGAAGTCGTCGGGGTACTGGGCCTGCCAGACGTAGTGCCCGCCGTCGGGCCCCGTCAGCGCCGCGCCCAGCATCTCGAACCGGTCGACGATCGCCGGGCGCACCACCTCGCCCACATAGGCCAGCACGTTGAGCGCGATCAGGACGTACGTCACCACGGGCACGGTCGAGATACGGCCGCCGAACGCCGTGCGGGCCTGCCGGATCGTCCTGGCGCCCTCCTTCACGCACTCCACGCACTGGTGACCGACGGCCGCCTCGCGCATGCAGCCCGGGCAGATGTAGCGGTCGCACCGTGTGCAGCGCACATGGGACTCCACCTTGGGATGCCGATAGCAGGTGGTGAGGGCGGATTCGGTGGACTCGGCGGATTCAGTGGATTCAGTGGATTCGGATTCCACGACCGGCTCCTCGCGGGTACGGAGATCAGGGGGACGATGAGCCGGTGGGGTCGGCGGCGAACAAAATAGCGAACGCCCATGTGGGAGGGGGACGGCAGGGGCTGGCGGTGCCGTAATCTCGGCGTTTCCGCAACCTTCGCGCGATGGGAGCCCCGCATGGCCGGAATCAGCCTCACCAAGGTGGAGGAGACCGCACCCGCGCTGGTGAGCCTGTACAAGAGCGCCGGTGTCTCCCTCACCAAGCACGGGCTGAGCGGACAGCGGGCCGCGGTGTACCTGGTCGTCGACCACTCCGGGTCGATGAAGCCGTACTACAAGGACGGCAGTGTGCAGGCGCTGGCGGACCGGGTGCTCGGCCTGTCGGCGCACCTCGACGACGACGGCACCGTCCCCGTCGTCTTCTTCTCCACGGACATCGACGCGGTCACGGACATCGCGCTCGACAACCATCAGGGCCGGGTGGAGGAGATCGTGGCCGGGCTCGGCCACATGGGGAAGACCAGTTACCACCTGGCCATGGACGCGGTCATCGACCACTACCTCGACAGCGGCTCCAAGGACCCCGCCCTGGTCGTCTTCCAGACCGACGGCGGCCCCATCAACAAACTCGCCGCCGAACGGTACTTGTGCAAGGCGGCGAAGCTTCCGCTGTTCTGGCAGTTCATAGGGTTCGGTGACCCGGACAGCAAGCAGTTCGATTTCCTGCGCAAACTCGACGAGCTGCCGGTGCCGCACAAGCGGGTCGTCGACAACGCCGGTTTCTTCCACGCGGGTTCGGAACCTCGGAAGGTCTCCGACGCCGAGCTGTACGACCGGATCGTGGGCGACTTCCCCCAGTGGCTGACGGCCGCGCGCGAGCGGGGGATCGTCCAGTGACCGTGCGTGTCCTGCCGGCCGCCGGGCGGGTCGGTGTGCCCTGGAAGAACGGTGGCGGGGTGACGCGCGAGATCGTCGCCCGGCCCGAGGGCACGGACATGGGGGACTTCGAGTGGCGGGTGAGCGTGGCCGACGTCGGTGGCGACGGGCCGTTCTCGGCGTTCGCCGACGTGGACCGGATCCTCACCATGGTCGAGGGGGAGGGGATGGACCTGACCGTCGGCGGCGAACACCGCCGGGTCGACACGCGGTTCGACCCACAACGCTTCCCCGGTGACCTGCCGACCGACTGCCGTCTGATCGGCGGCCCGGTCGTCAACCTCAACGTCATGTGGCACCGGGGCGCCGCCGCGACCCCCACCGTCACGGTCGCCGCCCCCCGCCGATCCCTCGCCCTCCCGGCGGGCCCGGCCGTCCTTGTCGTCGCCCTCGACGGCACGGCCGAGGTGTCCGGGGTGACTCTCGGGCGCTACGACGCCGTGCTCCTGACCAGCGAGAAAACAACACTCCACGCAACCGCCCACACCGCCGTGATCACCCTCCACCCGGCAGCCTGAGCCACCGCCCGGTTCTCGCCCCCGCCGCCCCTACCCATTCCCGTCCCCTGGGGACTCCGCCCCCAGCCCCCCGCATCGGCCTGAACGGCCTCGTCCTCAAACGCCGGACGGGCTGGGGCTTTTGGGGCGCGGGGACCTGCGTGATCAGCCCCCTCCGGCCGTCAGTCGAGCGTCTACGGACGGGCTGGGGCTTTTGGGGCGCGGGGACCTGCGTGATCAGCCCCGTCCGGCCGTCAGTCGAGCGTCTACGGACGGGCTGGGGCTTTTGGGGGCGCGGGGACCTGTGCGATCAGCCCCGTCCGGCCGTCAGTCGAGCGTCTACGGACGGGCTGGGGCTTTTGAGGGCGCGGAAACCTGCGTGATCAGCCCCCCCACCCGCAGGTCGAGCGCCCGCCCGGGGGGCTGGGGGCGGAGCCCCCTGGGATGGGACGGGTAGGGGCGGCGGGGGCGAGGGACAGGTGGGGGGTGACGCGCCGTTGGCTTCGGGGTGGTGTCGTGCCACCCTGGTGGGCCGAGGGGGTGACCCATGGACGCGGGAGAGATCAAATCCGGTCGGGGGCAAGGGACTTCACGTGCGGGGCGGCGGGGCGAGACGCCGGGGGGCGAGCGGCTGGCGGACTGGGCCGACGGCCGGCTCGGCCTCTACGCGCTGGCCAAGGCCAACATGCGCAAGGTCTTCCCGGACCACTGGTCCTTCATGCTCGGCGAGGTCTGCCTCTACAGCTTCCTGATCCTGATCCTGACCGGCGTCTACCTCACGCTCTTCTTCGAGCCGAGCGCCTCCGAGGTCGTCTACCACGGCCCGTACGAGCCGCTCAACGGCATCCTCATGACCCGCGCCTACGAGTCCACCCTCCACATCAGCTTCGAGGTCCGCGGCGGACTCCTGGTCCGGCAGATCCACCACTGGGCGGCGATCGTCTTCCTCGCCGGCATGCTCGTGCACATGATGCGCGTCTTCTTCACCGGCGCGTTCCGCAAGCCCCGCGAGGTCAACTGGCTGTTCGGCTGGACCCTGTTGATGCTCGGCCTGATCACCGGCCTGACCGGCTACTCGCTCCCCGACGACCTGCTCTCCGGCACCGGCGTCCGCTTCGCCCAGGGCGCGATCCTGTCGGTCCCGATCGTGGGAACGTACCTCTCCTTCTTCCTCTTCGGAGGCGAGTTCCCGGGCCACGACATCATTCCGCGCTTCTTCCCGATCCATGTCCTCCTGCTGCCGGGCATCATGCTGGGCCTGGTGGTCGCCCATCTGATCCTGGTCTTCTACCACAAGCACACGCAGTACCCGGGACCCGGACGCGACCAGAAGTCCGTCGTCGGGATGCCGTTCATGCCGGTCTACATGGCCAAGGCGGGCGGGTTCTTCTTCCTCGTCTTCGGGGTGCTGTCGCTGATGGGGGCGATCGCGACCATCAACCCCGTCTGGGCCTTCGGCCCCTACCGGCCGGACCTGGTGACGACCGGCGCACAGCCCGACTGGTACCTCGGCTTCTCCGAGGGGCTCATCCGGGTGATGCCGGGATGGGAGATCAACGCCTGGGGCCACACCCTCCAACTGGGCGTGTTCATCCCCTTCTCCCTCTTCCCGCTGATCATGACCGCCATCGCCGTCTACCCGTTCATCGAGGCGTGGATCACCGGGGACGGACGGGAACACCACATCCTGGACCGGCCGCGCAACGTCCCCACCCGCACCGGGATCGGCGTCGCCTGGCTGACGCTGTACGGAGTGCTGCTGGTCGGCGGCGGCAACGACCTGTGGGCCACCCACTTCCACCTCTCCATCAACGCCATCACCTGGTTCGTACGGGTCTCCTTCTTCGTCGCCCCGGCCCTCGCCTTCGTCGTCACGCGCCGGATCTGCATGGGACTCCAGCGACGGGACCGCGACAAGGTGCTGCACGGAAGGGAGTCCGGGATCATCCGGATGCTTCCGCACGGCGAGTACGTCGAGGTGCACGAACCGCTCTCACCGGCGCAGCGGTTCACGCTCACCCAGCACGAGCAGCCTCCGCCGTACGAGGTGGGACCGCTCGTGGACGCGAACGGCGTCGCCCGCCGGGTCGGCCCCGGCCGCAGGCTGCGCGCCCGGCTCGCCCGCGCCATGTACGGGCCCGACACCCAGATCCCGAAGCCGACGCCGGAGGAGTACCGGGAACTCACCGGCGGCGATCACCACCACTGAGCACCTCGGCCCGGCACTGGGCCGGGGTGCCCCACGCGGTACGCAGTGCACGGGCCTTGGCCAGCCACAGGGACAGGTCGTACTCCGCGGTGTAGCCGATCGCGCCGTGCAGCTGGAGCGCCGTGCGCGCGGTGGCGTACGCGGCCTCGCAGGCCGTGACCTTGGCTGCGGCCACGTCGGCGGGCGCCATCGTCAGGGCCGCGCCGAACAGCAGCGGCCGCGCGAACTCCAGGGCGATCTTCGCGTCGGCGAGGCGATGCCTGACCGCCTGGAACGAGCCGACGGGGACGCCGAACTGGGTGCGCTGCTTGACGTAGGCGACGGTCCGGTCGAGGAGTGCGAGGCCGACGCCGAGGGCCTGGGCGGCGGTGGCGAGCCGGGCCCAGCCGAGGGCATGGGCGACGGGAGGGGCGGTGGAGAGCAGTTCACCGCCCGGTGCCAGGGGCGTGAGGCGGCGGGCGGGGTCAAGGGAGGTGCGTACCGGGCCGTGGCCGGGCGCCAGACGCAGTCCGTCGGCGGCCAGGGCGAGGCGGGTGGTCGCCGCGTCGCCGTCCAGCGCGTACGCCCCGTCGAGGGCCAGCGTCGCCGACGCCTCGCCCGAGGCCAGCGACGGGAGCAGCCGCCCGGCGGGAAGGCGGTCCGCCAGCTCGGCCAGCAGGGCGGCCGCCGCGACCGTCTCCACCAGCGGCCCGGGCACCGCGTGCCGGCCCAACTCGATGAAGCCCACGGCCAGTTCCACCGGACGCGGGCCCATCCCCTCGTACGCCTCCGGCACCGCGAGCGCGAACACGCCCGCCTCGGCGATACGGGACCACAGCGCGCGGCCGCCGCCCTGGTCGCCGCGGCTCCAGTCCCGCACGACCGACGGAGTGTCCGCGGCCGTCAGCATCGCGTCCAGCGAGTCGGCGAACGCGTGCTGCTCGGTGTCGAGGAGGAAGCGCATCAGCGGCGGCCCTTCGGGAGGCCGAGCAGGCGCTCGGCGATGATGTCGCGCTGGATCTCGTTGGTGCCGGCGTAGATCGGACCGGCGAGCGAGAAGACGTACCCCTCGGACCAGTCCGTGTCCGCCGACTCGCCGTCCGGGCCGAGGAGATCGAGGGCCGTCTCGTGCAGCGCGATGTCGTACTCGGACCAGAAGACCTTGTTCAGACTGGACTCCGGGCCCATGGTCCCGCCGTCGAGGAAGCGGGAGGCGTGGGCGTAGGTGAAGAGCTGGTAGGCGCGGGCGCCGATCACCGCGTCGGCCACCCGGTCGCGCAGCGCCGTGTCCGAGGGGTCGGCGCGGCCGCGCCACAGGGCCACCAGACGGTCCGCGGCGGCGAGGAAACGGCCCGGTGAACGCAGCGTCAGCCCTCGCTCGTTGCCCGCCGTCGACATGGCGACCCGCCAGCCCCCGCCCGGCTCGCCGATCACGTCCTGGTCCGGGACGAAGACCTCGTCGAGGAAGACCTCGGCGAAGGCCGGTCTGCCGTCCAGGCGGCCGACGGGGCGCACGGTGACCCCGGGCGCGCGCAGGTCGAACATCAGGTAGGTCAGGCCCTGATGAGGCCTCGGCGTGTCCGGCTCGCTGCGGAAGAGACCGAACGCGCGGTCGGCGAAGGCGGCCCGCGACGACCAGGTCTTCTGCCCGCTCAGCAGCCAGCCCCCGTCCGTACGCACCGCACGCGAGGTGAGCGAGGCCAGGTCGGACCCCGCCTCCGGCTCGGACCACGCCTGCGCCCAGACGACCTCCCCGGTGGCCATGGAGGGCAGGATCCGGGCGCGCTGTTCCTCCGTGCCGTGGTCGAACAGGGTGGGCGCGAGGAGGTTGATGCCGTTCTGGCCGACCCGGCCCGGCGCGCCCGCCGCGTAGTACTCCTCCTCGAACGCCAGCCAGCGCACGATGTTCGCGCCCCGGCCGCCGTACACCTCCGGCCAGGACACCACCGACCAGCGGTCGGCGGCGAGTTCGGCCTCCCACACGCGGTGTGCCGCGAAGCCCTCCTCGGTCTCCAGGGACGGGAGAGGCGTTTGTGGCACATGGGCGGCGAGCCAGGTCCGGGCCTCGGCGCGGAAGGCCTCGTCGGCGGGGGAGAGGGTCAGATCCATCGGCAGCACCTTCCCTAACAAGTGTTTGGTAGGTTAGCGTGGAGGTATGAGCGACGTCGAGAGTCCGGCGTACGTCACCGGGCACGGGCTGCTGGCCGGGCGCACCGCCGTCATCACCGCCGCCGCGGGCGCGGGCATCGGCGGGGCGACGGCGCGCAGGTTCCTGGAGGAGGGGGCGCGGGTGGTCATCAGTGACGCCCACGTCCGCCGCCTCAAGGAGAGCGAAGAGGCCCTCGCCGCGGAGTTCGGCGTGGCGAACGTCGCCTCGCTGCCGTGCGACGTGACGGACGAGCAGCAGGTGGAAGCCCTGTTCGCGCTGGCGGGAGACGTCCACGACGGCCTGGACATCGTCGTCAACAACGCGGGCCTCGGCGGCACTTGCGCCCTCGTCGACATGACCGACGAGCAGTGGTCGCGGGTGCTGGACGTGACACTGAACGGCACGTTCCGGTGCACCCGGACCGCCCTGCGCCGTTTCAGGGACCAGGGCGGCGGCGGAGTCGTCGTCAACAACGCCTCCGTCATCGGCTGGCGCGCCCAGACCGATCAGGCGCACTACGCCGCCGCCAAGGCGGGCGTCATGGCCCTCACCCGGTGCGCGGCCGTCGAGGCCGCCGAGTACGGGGTGCGCGTCAACGCGGTCTCACCGAGTCTCGCCATGCACCCGCACCTGGTGAAGGTGACCACGCCCGAGCTGCTGGAGGAACTGACGGGCCGCGAGGCCTTCGGCCGCTACGCCGAGCCCTGGGAGGTGGCCAACGTGATCGTGTTCCTGGCGTCCGGCTACTCCTCGTACATGACCGGCGAAGTCGTCTCCGTCAGCAGCCAACATGCGTAGGGCGCCGTCGGACGGCACCTCTGGGACCACAATGGAACCGTGCCTACCAAGAAGAAGCCCCAGGTGACCGCCACCCCCGAGCGGCGCCGCGAACTCCTCGACACCGCCGCGGAGGTCTTCGCCGAGCAGGGCTACAACGCCACCACCGTACGCAAGATCGCGGACGAGGCCGGGATGCTCGCGGGCAGCCTCTACTACCACTTCGACTCCAAGGAATCGATGCTGGAGGAGATCCTGCGGACCTTCCTCGACGAGCTCTGGGAAGGCTACGACGCCGTCCTGGACGCCGAACTCGACCCGCGGCGGACGCTGGAGGCCCTGGTCACCGAGTCCTTCCGGGAGATCGACCGGCACCGTGCCGCCGTCGCCATCTACCAGAAGGAGTCCCGGCACCTCGCCGCCCAGCAGCGCTTCGCCTTCCTCGCCGAATCGCAGCGCAACTTCGAGAAGGCGTGGCTGAGCACGCTGGAGCGCGGCGTGGCCGCCGAGGTCTTCCGGGCCGACCTCGACATCCGGCTCACCTACCGCTTCGTGCGCGACACGGTGTGGGTCGCCGCGTCCTGGTACCGGCCCGGCGGACAGCACAGCCCCGAGGAGATCGCCCGGCAGTACCTGTCGATGGTGCTGGACGGGATCTCCGTACGCGAATAGCCCATGTCTGCGATAGCCCATGTCTGTGAGGGAGTTGTCATGGCCGAGGCCTACATCGTCGAAGCGGTCCGTACGCCCGTCGGGCGGCGCGGGGGAGGCCTGAGCGGTGTCCACCCGGCCGACCTCGGCGCGCATGTCCTCAAGGCGCTGGTGGAGCGCTCCGGAGTGGACCCGGCCGCCGTCGAGGACGTCGTCTTCGGCTGCCTGGACACCGTGGGACCGCAGGCCGGGGACATCGCCCGCACCTGCTGGCTGGCGGCCGGGCTCCCCGAGGAGGTGCCGGGCGTCACCGTCGACCGGCAGTGCGGCTCCTCCCAGCAGGCCGTGCACTTCGCCGCCCAGGGCGTCCTGTCCGGCACCCAGGACCTGGTGGTCGCGGGCGGCGTGCAGAACATGAGCCAGATCCCCATCGCCTTCGCCTCCCGCCAGGCCGCCGAACCCCTCGGCCTCACCGAAGGCCCCTTCGCCGGCAGCGAGGGCTGGCGGGCGCGCTACGGCGACCGGCCCGTCAACCAGTTCGCCGGCGCCGAGATGATCGCCGCCAAGTGGGGCATCAGCCGCCGCGACCAGGAGGAGTTCGCCCTCCGCTCGCACCGGCGGGCGATCCGCGCCATCGACGAGGGCCGCTTCGCCCGCGAGACCGTGGCCTACGGCGAGGTCACCGTCGACGAGGGCCCGCGCCGGGACACCTCACTGGAGAAGATGGCGGGCCTGAAGCCGGTCGTCGAGGGCGGCACCATCACCGCCGCCTGCTCCTCCCAGGTCTCCGACGGCGCCGCCGCGATGCTGCTCGCCTCCGAGCGGGCGGTACGGGAGCACGGGCTGACCCCGCGCGCCCGCGTCCACCACCTCTCCGTACGCGGCGAGGACCCCATCCGCATGCTGTCCGCGCCCATCCCGGCCACCGCGTACGCCTTGAAGAAGACCGGCATGTCCCTCGACGCCATCGACCTCGTCGAGATCAACGAGGCCTTCGCCCCGGTCGTCCTCGCCTGGCTCAAGGAGACCGGCGCCGACCCGGAGAAGGTCAACGTCAACGGCGGCGCCATCGCTCTGGGGCATCCGCTGGGGGCGACGGGCGTGAAACTGATGACGACGCTCCTGCACGAACTGGAGCGCACCGGCGGCCGGTTCGGCCTCCAGACGATGTGCGAGGGCGGCGGCCAGGCGAACGTGACGATCATCGAACGGCTCTGATACCCAGCGCGCCGAGAGTCTCGTCCGCCTGTGTCATCACCCGCTCCACCAGCTCCTTGCACGACGGCAGATCCTCGATCACCCCCGCGACCTGTCCCGACGCCATCACTCCCAGGTCCGTACGCCCGTCCACCATGGAGGCCTTCAGGAGCATCGGCGTGTTCGCGGCGAGCAGCACCTGGCTCCAGGTCAGCTCCTTGCCGTGCCTCATGGCGAGACCGTCGCGGACCATCCGCGACCAGGAGAGCCCGGACATCCTCCGGAACCCGGCGGCCCGGTGTCCTTCACCAACGCCTTCCACGGGATGTCGCTGGGCTCGCTCGCCGTGACCGGGAACGCCTTC
>NZ_JBEYFS010000273.1:0-14533 GCF_040634475.1 Streptomyces sp. NPDC007095 | reverse complement strand
GTTCCCCGTGCCCCTGGAGGGGCATGGGGAACTGTGCGGCAAGCCCTCGCTCACCGCAGCCGAGGGACTACGGCCGCAGTGCGCGCAGCAGCAGGTCGGCCAGGTGGTCGGCGACCTCCTGGGGGGTGAGGGGGCCGTCGGGGCGGTACCAGGTCGACAGGTGGTGCACCGAGCCGAAGTGGTAGTCGACGACCAGGTCGGCCGGGGTGGCGGTGGAGAAGACGCCCTTCCTCTGGCCCTCCTCCACGAGCGCGCGGAAGCGTTCGTGGTAGCGGCGGCGCTCGGCGCGCACCTGCTTGTCCTTCTCGGGGCTGAGGTGGTGCATGGAGCGGAAGAAGATCGCCGCGTCGTCGAGGTTGTCGATCGTGGTGACGACGACGTCGGCGGCGGCACCCCGCAGCCGCTCCTCGACCGGCGCGTCGGCATCGGCGAACGCGTCCAGCCGCTCCTGCTGAAGCCGCAGCACGCGCGCGTACACCTCGTGCAGGAGGTCGTCCTTGGAGCCGAAGTAGTGGTACAGCGCGCCCTTGGTGACGCCCGCCGCCTCCACGATCTCCTGCACGGATGTGCGGTCGTAGCCCTGCTCGGCGAAGAGCCGGGTGGCGGCGGCCAAGAGCCGCTGCGGGACGGGCGTACCGTCTCCGTCCGTCGTCCTGGGCACTGCCGCCACCTGCCTTTCAAGCGTTGTCCGGTGAAACGCGTCGTCTACTGCTCGTCTACTGAGACTCCTGGGGACGGGAACGCAGTTCCCGACGGAGGATCTTGCCACTCGCCGTCTTCGGCAGCTCGGGCAGGATCTCCACATGCCGCGGATACTTGTAGGCGGCCAGTCTCTCCTTGCAGTACGCGGCGAGCGCGTCGGGGTCCTCTTCCGCGCCGGGCCGCAGGCTGATGTAGGCCTTCACGGTCTCGCCGCGGTAGCCGTCGGGGATGCCGACGACGGCCGCCTCCCGCACCGAGGGGTGCGTGTAGAGGACGTCCTCGACCTCGCGGGGCCACACCTTGAAGCCGGACGCGTTGATCATGTCCTTCTTGCGGTCGACGACGTAGAGCCAGCCTTCGGGGTCCATGAATCCGATGTCGCCGGTGCGCAGCTCACCGTCCGGGAAGGTCTCGGCGGTGGATTCGGGGCGGCGCCAGTAGCCGGGCACGACCTGGGGGCCTCGTACGAGGATCTCGCCCTGTTCGCCGAAGGGCACCTCCTGGCCCTGGTCGTCGACGATGCGTACGACCGTGTCGGGGCCCGGCACACCGACGGCCAGCGTGCCCGAGACCGGGTCGACGGGAGCCTCCCGGCCCGGCGGTACGGAGGCGCAGGGGGCGGTGCACTCGGTGAGTCCGTAGCCGTTGCGGATGTAGGGCCCGAAGCCCGCCCGGAACTTCTCCACCAGGGCCGGCGGCAGTGGCGCGCCGCCCGAGGAGATGTTCACGAAGGAGGCGAAGTGGTCCGGCGTGACCGCCGGATGCGCCGCGAGTGCCATGAAGGCGGTCGACGGGCCGACCGTGTACAGCGGCCTGTGCTCGGCGAACGCGTCGAGGACGACCCCCGCCTCGAAGCGGTAGGCGAGGACGAGCGTGCCCGCGCTGTTGAGGCAGGCGGCGAGCTGGCAGACCATCCCGGTGATGTGGAACAGGGGCGCCATCGCGAAGTAGACGGGCGCCTCGGGCAGCCCGAGGCCCGTCCGCTGCCGCTCGGCGTTGTACATGATGTTGCCGTGCGTGTTGGTGGCCCCCTTGGGGGTGCCGCTCGTCCCCGAGGTGTAGCTGATCAGCGCGATGTCGGAGGGCTCCGCGTCACGCTCCGCGGGGGCCTTGTGGCCCGCCCGGGCGACCGCCGCCAGATCGTCGGCGTCCGCGGCCTGCGGCAGCCGCTCGAAGGTCAGCACACGCGCGTCAGCCCGAGTCTGGAAATCCAACTCGCAGCCGGTGAGGACGACACTCACGGCCGAGTCGGCGGCCGTCTCGCGCAGATACGACTCCCACGCGCGGTCGGAGCACACCAGGGCGCGTACGTCCGCGTCGTGCAGGACGTGGCGGACCTCTCCCGACTTGTACATCGGGTTGACCGGCACGACGGTCGCGCCCGCCTTCCAGGCGCCGAGCAGCGCGAGCACGAAGTGCGGGGAGTTCTGGAGCAGGATCGCGACGCGGTCACCGCGCTCCAGACCGCGGGCGGCGAGGTGCCCGGCGACGGAGTCGCTCAGCTCGTCCACCTCGCGGTAGCTCAGCCGCCCGTCGAAGTAGGCGAGCGCGGCGCGGTCCGGGGCGTCCGCCACGGCGCCGCGCAGGGCGTGCACCAGGGAGTCGGCCGGGCTCACCGGGCCGCTCTGGGCGTCGTTGAGGAGGGCCACCCAAGGGCGGTCGGCGTAGGTGGTCACCGGGTCGCCTCCCACTTCTGCTGGATGTGGTTCATGTTCGACAGCCAGTGGTCCGGTTGGGTGGCGCGCAGCTGGTAGTACCCGGCGACCTCGGGGTGCGGCAGGATCAGGAAGCGGTCCTCCTCGATCCCCGCGAACAGCGCGTCCGCGACGGCCTCCGGCTCGATGGCGGTCGGCTGGAGGACCAGGTCGCCCGCGCTGCCTGTGGCGTCGAGCATGTCGGTGCGCACGCCCTGCGGGCAGATCGCGTGCACCTTCAGACCGCGGTGGCGGTACGTCAGCGACAGCCACTCGGCGAAGGCGTACGCACCGTGCTTGGTGACGCTGTAGGGCGCGGCGCCGATCATGGTGAGCAGTCCGGCGGCGGAGACGGTGGAGACGAACCGGCCACTGCCGCGCTCCAGCCAGGCCGGGAGCAGCTCCTGGGCCGCCCGGACGTGCGCCATCACATTGACGTCCCAGGCGAGCGCCCAGACCTTCTCGTCGGCCGACTCACTGCCGGCCGAGGGGAGGCCCGCGTTGGCGCAGTAGACGTCGATGGTGCCTCCGAGAGCGTCCCGGGCCTCGGCCACGATCGCGGACGCGTCGCCGGGAACCGCGATCGCCCCGATCTCCTCGGCCACGGCCTTCGCCTTGGCGGCGTCCAGGTCGTTGACGACGACCCGGGCCCCCTCGGCGGCGAATCGACGGGCCAGCGCGGCCCCGATGCCGCCTCCGGCCCCGGTGACGACCACTCCCGCATCCTGCACGGCTTCCACCATCGGTCTCCTTCGACACGACGCGACACAACACGGCTCAGCTGCGCCCCAGACTAACCAGTCGGTATGTAGCGAGGGAAGGGGTGCCCCTCGGGGGCGCGGGGCTGTGCCGTTTACGCGGCTCCGCCGCGTGGGCGCGACAAGCCGCAACCGGCCCGCTGCTTACGAACGACCTGCGGGAGCGCCTACCGTGCCCGTGCCAGCCTTCCGCGATCACGGAGGTCCCCCCATGCGCCCTTCCCGCCGAGCCCTCCTCACGGCCACAGCCACGGCCACCGCCACCACCGCCCTCGCGGCAACCCCCACCACCCTCGCCACGACCTCCCATGCCAACCCCCTCCGCACCGGCTTCGAGCAGCTCCAGGCGAGCGGCTACGCCGCCCTCCAAGGACGGCGCGTCGGCGTCGTCACGAACCCCACCGGCGTCACCAGAGACGTTCGTCACATCGTCGACGTCATGCACGCCGACCCCCACGTCGAGCTGACCGCCGTCTTCGGCCCGGAACACGGTTTCCGCGGCACCGCGCAGGCCGGCGGCTCCGAGGGCCGCTACGACGACCCGGCGACCGGACTCCCGGTCTACGACACGTACCTCAAGAGCGGCAAGCCTCTCGCCGACGTCTTCACGGCCTCCGGCGTGGACACCGTCGTCTTCGACATCCAGGACGTGGGCGCGCGTTTCTACACGTACATCTGGACGCTGTACGACTGCATGGAGGCGGCCCGGCTCGCGGGCAAGCGCTTCGTGGTGCTGGACCGGCCGAACCCGGTGACCGGACGGGCCGCCCAGGGCCCGGTGCTGCACAAGGAGTTCGCGTCGTTCGTCGGGCGGCAGCCCGTGGCGCAGGCGCACGGGATGACGGTGGCGGAGCTGGCGCGGCTGTTCAACGGGGAGTTCCTGGCGGCACCGGTGGAGCTGACCACCGTACTGATGTCGGGCTGGAAGCGGTCGGACTTCTACGATGCCTCCGGCCTGCCCTGGGTGCCGCCGAGCCCGAACATGCCGACGGCCGACACCGCGCTGGTGTACTCCGGAACGTGTCTCTTCGAGGGGACGAACCTGTCGGAGGGGCGCGGCACGACCCGCCCGTTCGAACTGCTGGGCGCGGAGGGCATCGACGGCCGATGGGCTCTGGAGGCGAACGGGCTCAAGGTCCCGGGCGCGCGCTTCAGGGAGGCGTATTTCGCTCCGACCTTCTCCAAGTTCCAGGGAAAGACGATCGGCGGCGTGCAGATCCATGTGCACGACCGGGCCGCGTACGACCCCGTCCGCACCGGAATCGCGCTCCTGGTGACCGCCAAGAAGGTCTGGAGCGGCTTCGCCTGGCGCTCGGACAACTGGATCGACAAGCTGACCGGCTCCACGAGCGTGCGCACGATGATCGACGCGGGGGCGACGGCCGACGAGGTCGTGGCCGCCTGGCAGGACGAGCTGAAGGCCTTCCGGCGGATCCGGAAGGAATATCTTCTCTACGGATGAGCGGAAAGAACTTCTTTACCCCGGTTGGGTCGTGACGTATGGCCAATCTTCGCCCCCGGTAGGACGATGCGCCCACATCGCACCGCCTTCGGGGGACGAGGGGGCTTGCCATGGCGGATCCGGCAGTCAGTGTTTCTCCCTACTGGGAGCTGACCTTCGACGCGGACGGGGACGTGGACGGCCGGGAAAGGGACCGGCTGCTCGCGGAGGTGCCCCGGCGCGGAGTGCGTGATCTGATCGTCTTCGCGCACGGCTGGAACAACGACCGTTCCGGCGCGACCCGCCTCTACAGCCAGTTCTTCGCGCCCGTCCCGGACCTCGCGCCGCACGCGCGTCCGGGCTTCGTCGGTGTGGTGTGGCCCTCGATGCGGTTCTCGGACGAGCCGATCCCCGACTTTCCCCGGTCGGTGGCCGCCGCGGTCTCCACCGACGTGCCCGCCGCCGCCCGCGCCGCGCTCGACAAGGACACCCGGCGCGCGCTCCTGGAGGTGTTCCCGGGGCGGGCGACGGTCGTCGAGCAGATCGCGCGCCTGCTGGACCGACAGCCGGACGAGGGAGCCTCGCTGGAGGAGTTCGGGCGTCTGGTGCGGCTGCTCGTGGAGGTACCGCCGCAGGGACCGCAGGCCGCCTTCGCCGCGGACACGCTCGGGGAGGGCACGCCGCAGGGCGACCCCGCGATGCTCTTCGGGGACACGGCCACGGTGTGCGGCGAGTTCGCCGAGGCGCTGGCCGGGATGACGGCACCCGGCGAGACCTTCGCGCTGCCGCGGCCCTGGGACGGGGCGCGTGAACTGCTGCGCCAGGCCACCTACTACGCCATGAAGCGGCGTGCGGGCACGGTGGGTGAGCGTGGGCTCGGGCGCGCGCTCGGGCAGCTCGCGGCCGCCGCGCCCGGGGTGCGCGTGCACCTGGTCGGGCACAGCTTCGGCGGACGGCTCGTCTCCTTCGCACTGCGCGGACTGCCCGAGGGCGTGCGCACGGTGAAGTCCGTGACGCTGCTCCAAGGCGCCTTCTCGCACTACGCGTTCGCCGCGCAACTGCCCGGCGACCCGCGGACGAGCGGCGCGCTGCACGGTCTGCAGAGCCGCGTCGACGGCCCCCTGGTGTGCTGCTACTCCCACTTCGACACGGCGCTGGGCACGATCTATCCGCTGGCCTCCCGGATGGCGGACGACGACCGTTCGGTGCTGGGGATCGACCTCGACCCCGGACATCTCCTGGGTGCCCGCTGGGGCGCGATGGGGCACGACGGGGTGCAGGCGGTGGAGGGCACGAAGACGTTCACGCTCGCCGACGCGCTGCGCGCGAAGCTACCGGAGTCGGGGTGCGTGAACGTCGACGCGTGCGCGGTGGTGAACCGCGGCGGGCCCCCGTGCGGGGCCCACAGCGACATCTGCCACCGGGAGCTGGCCCAGGTGGTGCTGGCGGCGGGCCGCGTTCAATGACCCGCCGCCGGGGAGTCTCCGAAGCGCCCCGGGGTCACCGGTGCGACGTGTACTCCACCACCTGCTGGTAGGTCGGCCGGTTCTGCCAGGTGATCTTGCCGTGCTTGATACCGCCGAGCGTCCGCTGGACGATCGAATCGGCACACCACTGGTCGCCCGCCGAGCACTGGTCGTCGCCCGGGTAGACCTGGGCGGCGGTCAGACCGGCCGCCGTCTTGAGCGTGCTGATCAGGGCGTCCCGGCAGGCGCTGAGGCTGCCGCCGCCGCAGTACTTCTGCGACAGTCCGCCCTGCACCGACTCACCGAGGACCGCCCGGATGTCCTTGTCGACATAGCTCCACCAGCCGTACTGGAAGGAGCTTCCGGCGTGCGCGCCGGTCGGGCCGTGCGCGGCCGACGGGGACTCGTCGATGGGCAGGTTGCCGGAGAAGGCCGTGTACAGGTCGGTGCCGAGACCGGGTTCGAACTCGGCCTTCACCAGCAGCGGCCACCAGGCGTCCAGGATGCGGATCGCGTCGGCGTTGGCGTAGGCCTTCGAGCCGGCCGAGGTCTCCTTGCGCTTGGCTCCGGCCGTCACCCAGTCGGACAGCTTGGTCACCGCCGCCGCGGCCGTGGTGTCCGTGACCGTCGAACTGTTGATGACCTTCAGCAGCTTCGGCAGCACATCCTCGGCCCGCAGATCGGCCAGCGCGGCGTCGGCCATCGCCTTGGTGAGCGAGGACCTGGTCACCCCGCCCGCGGCGGCCAGCTTCTTCACCCGGTCCTCCAGGAGGTTCCCGCGGTGCACGGAACCGTCGCCCCAGGGGGCCGTGGTGTAGTCCTTGGCCTGCTTGTTGTTCCAGGAGACGTAGTAGTCCTGGTCGATGGAGTTGGGGTGCGCGGACGGCGGGGTGTACGAGGCGGTGTTCGTCGTCGGGTCCCAGTTCTGCCACTCGTACGCGGCCTGCGCCCAGACCGGGAACTCGGCGTCGACGCCGGCCGCCCGCACCGGGTTGTCACCGCTGTTGTAGTACGCGGTGTGCGAGGAGTCGGCGTAGAACCAGTTGAAGGTGTAGTTGATGTGCTGCACCGCGCTCTGGAACGTCCCCGGGCTCTTCACGTAGTCCGGGTCGTTGAGCATCTGGAAGCCGATGATCGAGTCGGCCTCGTGCATGTAGGAGGAGCGCAGGGTCGTGTACGCGACCTTCTTGCCGCCGACCGTCGCGCGGTACTCCACGGGACCGTACTTGGTCCGGTAGACCTGCATACGGTACGAGCCCGCCGCGGTGCCGTCGGCCGTGGTCGGCTTCCACGCGTTGGTCCGCTCGACCTTGTCCATGGCGGTGCAGGTGCCGTGGTACAGGTAGTGGATGTCGTCCTGGCACAGTTCGACGGCGTACGTGTCGATGATGTCCTGGCCGGAGGTCGTCGCGCTCCAGGAGTAGTCCTGGCCGCGGCCGAGTTCGACGTACATGCTCAGGCCCGCGAAGGAGGCGCCGCGCGCGCTGAGGCCTGGTCCCTGGATTTCCTGGAGCATGAGGAGCTGTGGCGCGAAATAGCCGGTCTGCGGCCCGAAGACGGCGATGGGGTGACCGCTGGCGGTGTACTTGCCGCTCACCACGAGGGCGTTGGACATCCCGCGCTTCGCGGAGGTGAGGGTGGTGGCGGCCGCCGTCGCCGAGGCGCTGGTGGCGGTGGCGGTGGCCGCACTGCCGGTGCGGTCGTAGACCAGTGGCTCCTGGGTCACCGAGCCGGCGTCGGGCAGGGCCTCGCCCTGCGCGGTGTCGGGCTTCGAGGCGTACGGGAAGCTCTCGCCGTTGTGGACGGTGAGCACCGCCTCGGGGTCGTTGCGCTCGCGGAAGGACTCCCAGACCTTGGTGCCCTCGGTCACGCCGTACTTGGACTGGGCGGCCAGCAGCGAGATGGCGTTGTTGACCTCGCCGCCGCCTCCGGAGCCGAAGAGCGAGCCGATGACGGAAGCCAGCGCGACCAGGTCGGTGATCTTGAAGTGGTCGATGGTGCCGGCGTTGGTGATGGAGTCCTTGTGGCCGGTCAGGACGTACTCACCGGGGAAGTAGCGGCCGCTGTCGGAGGCGTCGATGTACGCGTTGATGCCGTCGATGTAGGCGTCGGCGTCGGCGAGTGCCTGCTGACCGCGGGCGCCGTTGTTCGCGATGGCGTTGTCGATCTGGGTCTGCAGATCGGCCTCGGTGTAGGGCGCGTTGCGCCAGAACTCCTGCTCCAGGCCCTGGTTGGAGGAGGCCCCGCCGGCGAAGGAGGTCAGCTGGCCGCGTCCGACGTGCCGGAAGACGTCCATCAGCCACAGCCGGTCCTGGGCGGCGGCGTACCCGGCGCCGTACTCGGTGCCGTAGCGGGTGGTACCGGTGATGTGCGGCACACCGGTCTTCTTGTCGCGGACGATCGTCACGTCGGTGCGTCCGCCGGGCGCGGTGGTGGAGGCGACCTGGTCGGAGGCGACCCCGAAGGACGCGTCGTTGAAGAAGTCGTTGATCTTGGCGTCGGTGAGCGTGGCGGCGCCCGAGGCCAGGTTGCTGTAGGGGCCGAGCTGGTCCTCGGCATGGTCGGGCTGGACGCCGAAGGCCTGGTTGAGGAGGATCTGGGCGAGGGTGGCGTTGCCGTTCTGACCGGGCGGGAGGATGTCGGAACACTGGCCGCCGCAGTAGTCGTTGGCGGCGAGCGCGGCCGTGCTGTCGGCGGCCGCCGCCTGGGTCAGCGGGGACAGCAGGGCGGCTATGAGAGCACAGATGGATGCCGCCCCCAGGAACTTGGGGAATCTGCGGGGAGTTCTCAGTCTGTCGAGTGCGGTGCGTGCGGTGCGCCGTGGCATGGCTGCTCCTACCGACGGGGGTGGGCCGGACGTTACCGCCGGTATCCCCGAGTTGGAAGATGAACATGCGTCAACTTTTCAACGATCACTGAGCTGTTCAGAGGTCACGAGCCGTTTAGAGATCGACGGGCCATGCGGAGCCGGCGACACCCCGGCATCCGGGCACACAGGCTTTTCAACAGGTGACTGACAGCGAGGGGAGGTAGGCCGGAGGGAGTTCGGCCGGTGACTTATGGCGCTCATCGGAAATTGGATGGAGCCGAATCGCGTGTCGATACGTCTACTCGGCGACGTCCCTGGGACGGCAACGCCGAAGTGACCGAAGTACAGGTGCAGGTGTGACGGAGGTGCAGGGCGATGGCGGGTTTTCGGAGTCTGGCGAGACAGGTGCGAGATCCGAGGAATGATCTGGCACTGCGACGCTATTCACTGCGCAAGTGCCTGGAGAGGTTCGCCCCTTACGGGCATCGGGCGACCTGGGACCACCTCTGCTCCCGGGCCGGGTTCGGTCCCGAGGACCGGTCCCCCGATCCAGCGCGGCTCGTGGCCGCACTGGACGAGTTGGAGGAGGCCCGCTCCGTCTGGCTCGCCTACGAGGTCGAGTTCGCCGAGCGCCGCAAGAAGGAGAAGTACGACGGGCTGCGCCGGCCGGGCAGCGTGGACGACTGGCATCGGCTGACCTGGGGCGGATTCGGCGTCGCGTGGTGCGACGATCCGCGGATCCACCCCCACGAATCACTGGCCGAGGTGCTGCGCCGGCTGATCGCCGCGCTGGAGCGCGAGCCGGGCACGGTCTGCCCGGTCTGCACCGGCGAGCGCCTCACCTGGAAGTACGACCTGGCCCACGAACCGTCGTCGGGTCCCGTCTGCACGGGTTGCGGGATCGTCGTACCGCGGCCCGTCCTCACGCCCGAGGCGCTGGCGGATGCCAGGCGCGGGCGGTTGCTGGTCTCTGCGTGAGCGCCCCGCCGGGTTGAACGGGGGGCGGGGGTCGGGATCGGCCGGGTTACGGGAACTGCGGGTGAGTCGTCGGCTGCGGGATCGTGTGTGGCCGGGCGCGCAGTTCCCCGCGCCCCTGGCGGGGCGCTGACCTCGACGGGGGCGCAACTGAAGACACCCGGTGGGCCGACGCCAGCAGGCGCAAATCCGTTCGCTCCAGCTCTTTCTCCTCGGGACAGTTGGGCTCGATGAAACCCCGTTGACGTACCCGCGGAACCCGAGGAGTCCCGATGTCGACGCTGCGCGTCACCGCCGAAGTGCTGACCGTCCATGAGCATCCGAACGCCGACGCGCTCGAACTGGCCCAGGTGAGCCTGTACCGAGCCGTCGTCGCCGCTCCGCTCCGGCCACACTGGTACTCTCGCTGACGCGCAAGGGCGGCACGGAGTACGAGTGACGGGCGGCCGGGGCGATCGCGGCACGAGAGCCGGTTCTGCCCGGCCACGGGGCCGAGCGGTGCCGCTCAGCAGCACTCCTCGGCCGCCTGCTGCGACCCCTGCGACTGCCGCGGCTTCGGCCGCGCGGTAACGCGCTCCACCATGAGCCGGGAGCCCGCCTGGCGCTCGCCGAAGACGTCGTCCGGGTTGGACAGCACGCAGTTCTCCAGGGACAGACAACCGCACCCGATGCAGTCGGTCAGGTGATCCCGCAGCCGGCTCAACTGCTTGATCCGCTCGTCGAGTTCGGAACGCCAGGCCTCCGACAGCCGGGCCCAGTCCTCGCGCGTCGGGGTGCGCTCCTCGGGAAGTTCGGCGAGCGCCTCGCGGATGGTGGCGAGGGGGATGCCGACGCGCTGGGCGGCCCGGACGAAGGCGACTCGGCGCAGCGCGTCGCGGTGGTAGCGGCGCTGGTTGCCGGTGGTGCGACGGCTGCTGATCAGGCCCTTGGACTCGTAGAAGTGCAGGGCTGAGACGGCGGCGCCGCTGCGGGCCGACAGTTGACCGACGGTCAGCTCGTGGATCTTCTCAGGGATCTGGGGCACCCCTCCAACCCTACCTACTTCGTCACCCGCCCTACCTACTTCGTCACACGTCCGGTCCGTTGACATGCGCCCCGCGCCCGACCATGCTAAGCAGTTGCTTAGACATGGAGACGTGGGAGGTCGGGAAGATGGCAGAGCCGAGGACGTTCGCGACGGTCGACGAACTGCGGGCCGCGGTGGGCGAGCAGCTGGGGTACAGCGACTGGGTCGAGATCGAGCAGAAGCGGATCGACCTCTTCGCGGAGGCGACCGGCGACCACCAGTGGATCCACGTCGACCCCGAGAAGGCCGCGACCGGCCCCTTCGGCACGACGATCGCCCACGGCTACCTCACCCTGTCGCTGCTCCCGCTCTTCGGCCCGCAGCTGATCAAGGTCGAAGGCGTGAAGATGGGCGTCAACTACGGGACGAACAAGGTCCGTTTCCCCGCCCCCGTACCGGTCGGCTCACGGCTGCGCGCCACCGCGAAGATCACCGGAGTCGAGGACGTACCCGGCGGTGTCCAGGTGTCCGTGGCCTTCACCGTGGAACGCGAGGGCGGCGACAAGCCGGTGTGCGTCGCCGAGTCGGTGTCGCGCTACTACGTCTGAGCACCCCGCACGCGCCCGGGGGCCGCTACTCCTTGGCCCCGACCATGCGCAGTACGAGGTCGGCGTAGAGCGCGCCGACCTCGTCGGGCGTACGGGGCCCGTTGACGTTGAACCAGCGGGCCACGTCGATGCAGAGGGAGAGCACGGCGAGCGTGGTGCCCGGCACGTCCGGCACGTCGAAGTCGCCCGCCGCCACGCCGTCCTCGATGATGCCGCGCACGGCCGCGTCGGTCTGCCGCCGCAGCGCGACGATCTCCGCCCGCGCCTCGGGTCCGAGGGCTTCCAGCTCGTACTGCACGACCCGCGCGGTGGTGTGCTGCCCGGCGTGCCACCGTACGAAGGACCGCACGGCGTCGGTGAGCCGCTCGGCGGCGCTGCCGCCGCCCTGCGCCGCGCCGCGCACGACGTCGAGCGCCTTGTCGTGCCCGATCCGGCTGATGCGGTGGAGCAGCTCTTCCTTGGTCTTGTAGTGGATGTAGAGCGCGGCGGGGCTCATGCCCGCGCGGCCCGCGATGTCCCGGGTCGTCGTCGCGTGGTACCCGCGCTCGGCGAAGGCCTCGACGGCCGCGACGAGCAGCCGCCGGGCCGCGTCCGGGGTGACCTCGGCCCACGGCTGCATCTCGCCGCCGGCCGTCTCCTCCGCCGTACTCATCGCTGGTTCGCCCCTCTCGCTGACAGGAGGTACACCATACCGCCGAAGGTGAGCGGGCGCTTAGCGTGCCCGGTCGGCGCCCGCGTCCTGACGGTCACGGATCACCTTGGCCAGCGTGAAGGACGACGTCACCAGATAGAGGACGGCGATGGCCAGAAAGGCGCGCACCCAGGCGTCGGCGTGCAGCTTGTAGATGCCGACGGCGGTCGCCACCATGGCGACGGAGAAGGAGGCCACGGCCTGGCCGTAGAAGGCCGCCGTGTTCAGATGCTTGACGGGTGTCTCACTCATGGGGACAAGGGTCGGCGGACGCGGCCGACGCCGCATCCGCCCACGTACTCAGTACCGCGTGCGGTCGTACTCAGAAGGCGGAAACCCCCGTCAGCGCACGCCCGATGACCAGCTTCTGTATCTGGCTGGTGCCTTCGTAGAGGGTCATCACGCGGGCGTCGCGCAGCAGCTTGCCCGCCGGGTACTCGTCGATGTAGCCGTAGCCGCCGAAGACCTGGAGGGCGTTGTTCGCGGCGCGCACGGCGGCCTCGGAGGCGAAGAGCTTGGCCTTCGACGACTCCGTGGCGAAGGGCAGTCCGCGGTCGACGAGATCGGCGACCCGCCAGGTCAGCAGCCGTGCCGCGTCCACGTCGACGGCGATGTCGCTGATCAGTTCCTGGACGAGCTGGTGGTGCGCGATGGTCCTCCCGAACTGCTCCCGCTCGGTCGCGTACCGCACGGCGACGTCCAGGGCCGCCTGGGCGATGCCGACGCACCCGGCGGCGACCGACATCCGCCCCTTGGCGAGGGCGGACATGGCCACGGAGAACCCCTTGCCCTCGGGCGCCAGCATGGCGCTCGAGGGTACGCGTACGTCCTCCAGGACGATTTCGGCGGTGGCCTGGCCGCGCAGGCCGAGCTTGCCGTGGATAGTGCGGCGGCTCAGGCCGGGGGTGTCGGTCGGCACGAGGAAGGCGGAGACGCCCTTGTGGCCGGGGGCGTCGGTGGAGCGGGCGAAGAGCAGGACGACGTCGGCCCAGGTCCCGTTGGTGATGAACATCTTGGTGCCGTTGATGACGTAGTCGTCGCCGTCGCGTACGGCCTTCGTCGAGAGGTTGCCCGCGTCCGAGCCGGTGCCGGGCTCGGTGAGGCCGAAGCAGCCCACGTACGCGCCGGAGGTCAGCCCTGGCAGCCACTGCCGCTTCTGCTCCTCACTCCCCCAGTACGCGATCGTCTTGGCCACGAGACCGAGTGAGACGGAGACGATGCCGCGCACGGAGGAGTCACCGCGGCCCAGTTCCTCCGTCACGAGGCAGTAGGCGAGGTGGTCGCCACCGCTGCCGCCGTACTCCTCCTCGACGGTGAGCCCGAGGAAGCCGACCTCGCCGAGCTTCTTCACGAGCGAGCGGTCGACCTCCTCCGCGCGGTCCCACTCGACGACATGAGGGGCGATCTCGCGGTCCACGAAGTCCTTGGCCAGTTGCCGGACGGCGGTCTGCTCCTCGCTGAGCTCCAGGTTCATGACGGATCACCCCATTTGAAAGCCGTACATTCGAAAAGCTAAATTAGCACTGCTAGTTTAAGTCCGCAGCCCTACTATGTGCGCCATGGCCCGACCGCGCAAGCCCCTCCTGAGCACCGACCGGATCGTCGACACGGCACGGGCCCTGGTGGACGCGGAGGGGCTGGCCGCAGTCTCCACACGGCGGCTCGCCGCCGAACTGGGCGTGAGCGGACCCTCCCTCTACAACCACTTCCGCACCAAGGACCAGATCCTGGAAGCGGTCGCGGACTCCGTGAGCGCGCAGGTCGACCTGTCGATGTTCGAGGACGGGCGGGACTGGCGTACCGCCCTGCACGACTGGGCCGTGTCCTACCGGGCGGCGCTGCGCGACCACGCGAACATCGTCCCGGTCCTCGCCCGCGGTCCCGGGCGCCGTCCCGCCGGGCTGCGGCTCGCGGACGCCGTCTTCGGCGCGATGGTCGACGCCGGCTGGCCACCGGCCCAGGCCACGTCGATCGGCGCCCTGATGCGCTACTTCATCATGGGCTCCGCGCTCGGGTCCTTCGCCGGCGGTTTCGTCGACGACGAGAGCGCGTACGACCCCGCCGACTATCCCCATCTCGGGCAGGCCCACCTGCTCGCCGAGCAGCAGGAGAAGGTGGACGAGCGGGCCTTCGAGGTGGGGCTCGCGGCATTGCTGGACGGGTTGACGGAGCAGTTCGGGAGGGTGACGGGAGACGGCTGACGGCGCCGAGGCGGTTTGATCCCGCCCCGCCGCCCCGGGTGGGTTCGTTGGCTGCGGGTGAGTGGGGGCTTGGCGCGCAGTTCCCACCGCCCATGGGGCACGGGGCTGCGCCCCGGCGCCCCATGGGCCTCGCCCTCGCACGCCGGACGGGCTGGAGGCTTCAGGGGCGCGGGGAACTGCGC
>NZ_JBEYFS010000272.1:0-14785 GCF_040634475.1 Streptomyces sp. NPDC007095 | reverse complement strand
ACCGTAAGAACGCAAAGGAGAACGGACGTGTTTGAACGCTTGGCCTGCGGCGCGCGCCCGGCGCGCGCCGTGGTTGAACAGTTGAACTGTGGAGCCCTCGGAGGGATGGAAACCCTACGAAGTTGGGTAAAAACGCTGTGGCGTCACCACAGTTCATGATTCCCTCTAAACCACCGAAGCAGCCCTCGGATCGTCCCTTCCCCACAGGGCAGACCGGGCTGACCGGGCCGATCCCCCGTTACCGAGGTACCGACCGGGTGCGCCGGATCCCCACCTCCCTTTTTGCGTGCTAGCGGAGCCGACCCATGCTCACGACCCTGAACACCTCGTACACCGACACGCGCGCGGCCGACCTGGCTTGGGCCCTGGGGCGCGAACCGCTCCCCGCGCTCGCCACTCTCGACCTCGAACTCGACGGGGCGAGACTGCAGTTGCGGCTCCTCGGCGCGTCCCACCAGGTCCTCCTGGAGGAGGAGCGGGGCAGCTGTTCGGAAACCGTCGCGTGCATCGCCGGCAGCAGCACGCCGCTTCCGCTCGGGGTGGCCAAGCGGGTCGGCGACTGGGAGTACGAGTTCGCGGCGCGCGTCGAGACGCTCTCCTGCGGGTCCTTCGCGGGGCGGGCGCAGGAGTTGCTGGCCCTGGTCTCCGACCACCCCAACGGACTCGCCGGCGTCTTCCCCGGCAGCCCGCACGCCTTCACCGCGCTGCTCGCCCAGCGCCACGAGGGGCAGGTCCACTGGCGTACGTGGCACGCCTACCCGCAGGACGGCCAGCTGGTGGCGACGCGCACGAGGGTGGGGGTACGGGTGACGGCGGGGGTGCTGTGAGGGGTGGTGTTTCGGCTGCCGTTTCGCCTGCGTTTCGCCTGCCGCTTCGGCTGCCGAGGAACTCGTCATCAGCGCCGGACGCCACACCTCGGGGCGGCACTTCCACACGTGTGGGTGACGAAGCGTCGTGGTGGCGTGACGTAGCGTTCCACGCGTGATCGAACCGCACGCGCCTGCTCCCCCCGGCGCGCCGCCGCCCTGGGGCGTCCAGGGCCAGGCGCGGCTGCCCGTCCGCCCGGGCATCGGGCGGTTCCTGGTCCTCGCGGGCGTGTTCGTCTGCGCGGCCTGTGGACTCGTGTACGAACTCGAACTCGTCGCCCTCGCCTCGTACCTGATCGGCGACTCGGTCACCCAGGCCTCCGTGGTCCTCTCCGTGATGGTCTTCGCCATGGGCATCGGCTCCCTCGCCGCGAAACGCCTGCGCCCCCGCGCCGCGGCCGGCTTCGGCGCGGTCGAGGCGGCGCTCGCGCTGGTAGGCGGCTGCAGCGCGATGGCCCTGTACGCGGTGTTCGCGTGGACCGGCGACTGGGGCGGGGTCTGGACGAGCGGCTCGCGCTATCTCCTGGCGGCCTTCTCCCTCGCCATCGGCCTCCTCATCGGCGCCGAAGTCCCCCTCCTCATGGAGCTGATACAGCGCATCCGCCGCCAGGACCCGGGCGGTGCGGTGGCGGACCTCTTCGCGGCGGACTACGTCGGCGCCCTCGTCGGCGGCCTCGCCTTCCCCTTCCTCCTGCTCCCCCTCCTCGGGCAACTGGAGGGCGCGCTGCTCACCGGAACCGTGAACGCGCTGGCCGGCGGAGCCCTCGTACTGGGCCTGTTCCGCGGGGACTTGAGCCGACGCGGACGCTGGTTCCTGCTCATCGCCAACGTCCTGGTCCTCGCCCTGCTCGCCGCGGCCGCCGCCCACGTCGACGACTTCGAACGCGCGGCCCGGCGCGCCGTGTACGGCAAGGACGTACGGGTCGCCCTGCAGACCGGCGTGCAGGAGATCGTGCTCACCGGCGGCACGCACGGCCGTCCGCTCGACCTCTTCCTCGACGGACGCCTGCGGGTCAGCGGCCGCGACGAGCACCGTTACCACGAGGCGCTGGTCCACCCCGCGATGAACGGTCCCCACGCGCGCGTGCTCGTCCTCGGCGGCGGCGACGGACTCGCCACCCGCGAGGTGCTGCGCGACCCGGGCGTGCGCCGCGTCGACGTGGTCGAACTCGACCCGGGGGTGGTGCGGTTGGCGCGTACCGACCCGGCCCTGTCGGCGCTCAACGCTCACGCGTTCGGCGACCGGCGCGTGCACGTGTTCACCGCCGACGCCTTCGGCTGGCTGCGCGGGGCCGAGTCGACGTACGACGTGGTCATCTCGGACCTGCCCGACCCCGGGATCACGGCGAGCACCAAGCTGTACTCGCAGGAGTTCTACGGCCTGGCGCGCCGCGTCCTCGCCCCCGGCGGCCGCCTGGCCGTCCACGCGGGCCCCGTCTCCTCCCGCCCCCGCGTCTTCTGGACCGTCGAGTCCACACTCCGGGCGGCCGGCCTGCGCACCACCCCCTACTGCGTCGGCGGCCGGGACTCCGGTTTCGCGGCCGGCCCCGACCGCACGGCGGGCGCGTCGAGCGCTCCTCGCGACTGGGGCTTCATCCTGGCCTCCGTCAGGGGCACGCCCCCGCGCCTCGACCCGCACGGCCCACGCCTGCGTACGCTCACACAGCCGTCACTCACCGCCGACGCGCACGCCGCGTGGCGTACCCGCGTCAGCGGCCTGGCGCCCTCCACACTGGTCCATCCGCGCTACGCCGACTGAGACGGCGGACGGACGAATCCCCGGATACGAGGGTGCGGTGCGGGCCGTCCTGGGTAGGCTCGGCCGACATGGAGCATGAGGTGTTCGTTCCGGTTCAGGCCGAGCGGCTGAGGGAGGCGCTGGCCGATCCCGTACGGGTGGCCCGGGCGGTCCCCGGACTCCAGCAGGACGCCGGGACGCCGCCCGTCTCCGGGCGCCTGAAAGTCCGCGTCGGCGGCCACACCATCACGTACCGGGGGACGGTCCGGGTCACCGCCCGGGAGGACGGTTCGTACGCCGTCGATGGCGACGCCACCGAGGCGCGCGGCCCCGGCACCGTGAAACTCGCCCTCGTTCTCACCCTCTCCCCCTCCGACGGCGGCACGACCGTCACCATCACCGGAACCACCACAGCGGACGGCCGCGTGGCGGATCTCCCCCCGGACGCGGTGTCCGCGACCACGGGCCGCCTGCTGAACCGGTTCGTCGAGAACTTGGCGGAGGTGACTCAGACGCCACCGGGCACGGCCGAAGGGGAGCCGCAACGGGAGACCGAGCCGAAGAAGCCGGAGCCGGAGGTCGAGCCGGAAGCGGAGATCGAGCCCGCCCCGGAGGCCGAGCCCTCCGCCCTCTTCGAGGAGGAGGAACCGGCCCCGCCCACCCCGAGCCGTGTGAACAGGGAGGATGCCGTGGCAGAGGCGGCGCATGCGCGACGGACGATGATCGGCCGCAGCGCGGAGGAGGTGGACCACGCCCCGCCGCGTGGCCGCTACGCCCCCGTCCCGGCACCGGAGACCGCCGTCGGCCGCGCCACGCTCCGCTGGGCGGCCCCCGCCGCGGCCGTCGCCCTGGCCTCGGCCATCGCCGTCACCCGAGCCCTGCGCAAACGCCGCTGACCACAGCACCGGCCCCCACTCACCCGCAGCCGCATGGGGCGGTGAGTGGCGGTGGGGGCCGAGTGGGGAATCCGGCCCAGTAGGGTCAACTCCGTGAGTAACGAAGACATCACGCTGACCGCGGGCGACGCGGAAGTGACCGTCACACCGGGCAACGGCGGACGGATCGGCAGTCTACGAATCGGCGACGCCGAACTACTGCGACAGGGGCAGAAGTTCGGCTGCTTCCCGATGGTCCCGTGGTGCGGGAGAATCCGCGACGGCCGCTTCCTGGACGGCGCCACGGTCCAGCAGATGCCGCTCAACGCCCCACCGCACGCCATCCACGGCACCGCCCGGGACGGCGCCTGGCGCACCGCCCGCACCAGCAAGTCCGAGGCCGTGATCACGTACGACCTCGTGGCCCCCTGGCCCCACCCCGGCCGCGTCACCCAGCTCTTCACCCTGACCGAGGACGCCTTCACGGTCACGATGTCCGTGGAGACGTACGAGGACTCGTTCCCCGCCCAGATCGGCTGGCACCCGTGGTTCAACAGGAGCCTGGGCCAAGAAGACGTCCAGGTCGACTTCACCCCGGCCTGGCAGGAGGAACGCGGCGAGGATCACCTGCCCACCGGCCACCGCATCGAGCCGAAGCCCAGCCCCTGGGACGACTGCTTCGGCATGCCCGACGGCGTCGACGTCACGCTCACCTGGCCGGGGCAGCTGGAGCTGAAGGTGGCCAGCAGGGAGGAGTGGGTGGTGGTGTACGACGAGCAGGAGGCCGCCGTGTGCGTCGAACCGCAGACCGGCCCGCCCAACGGGCTGAACACCCACCCGCGCCTGGTCACCCCCATCGACCCCCTGGAGGCGACCATGACCTGGAGCTGGCGGCGCCTCTAAGCTGGCGGACATGAGTGACGTACGCGGCGCGCTGCTGCAGCAGATCAAGGACAAGGCCGTGGTGCACGGCAAGGTGACCCTCTCGTCGGGCAAGGAAGCCGACTACTACATCGACCTTCGCCGGATCACGCTCGACGGTGTGGCCGCGCCGCTCGTCGGTCAGGTCATGCTCGACCTGACCGACGAACTCGACTACGAGGCCGTCGGCGGTCTGACCCTCGGAGCGGACCCGGTCGCGACCTCGATGCTGCACGCCTCCGCCGCGCGCGGGAAGACGCTGGACGCCTTTGTCGTGCGCAAGGCCGGCAAGGCCCACGGCCTCCAGCGTCGCATCGAGGGTGCCGAGGTCAAGGGGCGCCGTGTCCTGGCGGTCGAGGACACCTCCACCACCGGTGGCTCGGTGCTGACCGCGGTGGAGGCGCTGCGCGAAGCCGGTGCCGAGGTCGTCGCCGTGGCCACGATCGTGGACCGGGACACCGGTGCCGCCGAGGCCGTCGCGGAGAAGGCCGGAGTGCCGTACCTCTTCGTCTACTCCAAGACGGATCTCGGCCTGGACTAGGGCCCGGCACGGGACCCCGCAGAAACTCGGGGTCCCGTATCCCGGACAGGGTGTCTGGAGCATCCGGCCAAGTCTGGAAAGATGG
The DNA here is from genome assembly GCF_040634475.1 of Streptomyces sp. NPDC007095. NCBI lineage: Bacteria > Bacillati > Actinomycetota > Actinomycetes > Kitasatosporales > Streptomycetaceae > Streptomyces > Streptomyces sp. NPDC007095. Next base: position 9,759 of record NZ_JBEYFS010000272.1, on the reverse strand, counting down.
GGCCGACGATGACGTCGCCCCCCTAGGTCAGGGCCGTAAGCACCAGTCCCGTCGTGCCGCAGCAGCGGTACGCAGACCCGCACATACAAGGAGCGGACAGATGCCCATCGCAACCCCCGAGGTCTACAACGAGATGCTCGACCGGGCGAAGGCAGGCAAGTTCGCCTACCCGGCCATCAACGTGACCTCCTCCCAGACCCTGCACGCTGCACTGCGCGGCTTCGCGGAGGCGGAGAGCGACGGCATCATCCAGATGTCCACCGGTGGTGCGGAGTTCCTCGGCGGCCAGCACAAGAAGGACATGGTGATCGGCGCCGTCGCGCTCGCCGAGTTCGCGCACATCGTCGCCGCCAAGTACGACATCACCGTCGCGCTGCACACGGACCACTGCCCCAAGGACAAACTGGACACGTACGTCCGTCCGCTGCTCGACATCTCCGCCGAGCGCGTCGCCAAGGGCGAGAACCCGCTGTTCCAGTCGCACATGTGGGACGGCTCCGCCGAGACCCTCGCCGACAACCTGGCCATCGCCCAGGAGCTGCTCGCCAAGGCCGCCGCCGCGAAGATCATCCTCGAGGTCGAGATCACCCCGACCGGTGGTGAGGAGGACGGCGTCAGCCACGAGATCAACGACTCCCTCTACACCACCGTCGACGACGCGCTGCGCACCGCCGAGGCCCTCGGCCTGGGCGAGAAGGGCCGCTACCTGCTGGCCGCGTCCTTCGGCAACGTGCACGGCGTCTACAAGCCGGGCAACGTCGTCCTGCGCCCCGACCTCCTGAAGGAGCTGAACGACGGCGTCGCCGCCAAGTACGGCAAGCCGTCCCCGTTCGACTTCGTCTTCCACGGCGGCTCCGGCTCCACGGCCGAGGAGATCGCCACCGCGCTGGAGAACGGCGTCGTGAAGATGAACCTCGACACCGACACCCAGTACGCCTTCACGCGTCCGGTCGCGGACCACATGTTCAAGAACTACGACGGTGTCCTGAAGGTCGACGGCGAGGTCGGCTCCAAGAAGACCTACGACCCGCGCACCTGGGGCAAGCTCGCCGAGGCGGGCATGGCGGGGCGCGTCACCGAGGCGTGCGAGATGCTGCGCTCCGCGGGCAACAAGCTCAAGTAGTCACCCGGGTTCTCCCCGGTCCGTGCCGTACGAGAAAGGGCCCGGCACCCCACGGTGCCGGGCCCTTCCGTATGCTCCGAAGTATGGCTGCGCCTTTGCAGAAGACATCGGGCGAGGGAACCGGACCGGGTCCCGACGCGCGGATCTCCAGCTCCACCGGCAAGTGGATCCTGCTGACCACCGTCCTCGGCTCCAGCATGGCCATGCTGGACTCGACGGTCGTCAACGTCGCGCTGCCCACGATCGGCCGTGACCTGGGCACGGGCCTCGCGGCACTCCAGTGGACCGTGAACGCGTACATGTTGACCCTCGCGGGCCTGATCCTGCTCGGCGGGTCACTCGGCGACCGCTTCGGACGGCGCAGGATCTTCGTCCTCGGCGTGGTGTGGTTCGCCTCCGCCTCGCTGCTGTGCGGCCTCGCGCCGACCGGGGGCATACTGATCGCGGCCCGCGCCCTGCAGGGAATCGGCGGCGCACTGCTCACCCCCGGTTCGCTCGCGATCATCCAGGCGTCCTTCCACCCGGACGACCGGGCCAGGGCCGTCGGCCTGTGGTCGGGCTTCGGCGGCGTCGGTGCGGCGGTCGGCCCGTTCCTGGGCGGCTGGCTGGTGGACGGTCCAGGCTGGCGCTGGGTCTTCCTGATCAACGTTCCGGTGGCGCTGATCTGCGCCCCCATCGCCGTGCGCCACGTCCCCGAGTCGTCCGACGGCCGTGCGCACGGCCGGGGCTTCGACGTCCTGGGCGCCGTCCTGGGCGCCCTGGCGCTCGCCCTGGTGACGTACGCCCTGATCGAGGCCACGAGCGGTTCCGTACTGGTCTGGGTGTCGGCGGCCGGGGGCGTGGCGGCCGGCGTCGCCTTCGTGTACGTCGAGCGGCGCCGCCCCGACCCAATGATGCCGCCGGACATCTTCTCGTCGCGGCAGTTCACGGCCGTCAACCTCGTCACGCTGTGCGTGTACGCGGCCTTCGGCGGCTTCTTCTTCCTGACCGCGCTCCAGCTCCAGGTCGTGGCGGGCTACTCGGCCCTGGGCGCCGGTACGGCACTGCTGCCCACGACCGTCCTGATGCTGCTCTTCTCCGCCCGCTCCGGCGAACTCGCCCAGCGCATCGGCCCGCGCATCCCGCTCACCGTCGGCCCGCTGCTGTGTGCGACGGGCATGCTGCTCATGCTGCGGGTGGGCCCGCACGCCTCGTACCTCGGGGATGTGCTTCCCGCGCTGGTGGTGATGGGCGCGGGCATGGTGACCCTGGTCGCGCCCCTGACCGCGACCGTGCTCGCCTCCGTGGACTCCGGGCGGGCGGGCCTGGCCAGCGGGATCAACAACGCGGCGGCCCGGGCTGCGGGACTGATCGCGGTGGCCGCGCTGCCGCTGCTGGCCGGGATGGGCCCGGAGGCGTACCGCTCGGCGGACGCCTTCGACGCCGCCTTCCGGCGTGCGATGCCACTGTGCGCCGGGGTGCTGGTCGTCGGGGCGGTGCTGGCCTTCACGACCGTACGCCGCCCGGCCCCCGACTGCCGACGCCCCCAGTGCCGCACGCACGGCTGTGTGACGGCCCCACCACTGGAGCCTTCGCGCCCGCGCCCGTCCCAGTGAGACCGGAAGGCGGGGACAGGGACCGGGAGCAGGGTCCGGGGACCGGGAGCAGGGTCCGGGGACCGGGAGCAGGGTCCGGGTCCGGGTCCGGGGACAGGGTCCCGGGGGGCCTTGGGGCTGGGGGCGGCTGTTGGGGCCCGGGTTCCCCCGCTACGGCACAGATGGAAGGGTCACGGCCCGGTGCCCTGGGGAAGAACGGTGCTACACGCAATCGTGCGCTCTGTGCCGCCGCCGCTGTCTGAGTGACGGCGACACACACGTGGCAGCTGCGGTGACTACCGCTTCAGCTCGGTGTACGCCTCGGCGCTGCTGTCCTTGAGGAACTGCCAGCAACGCTCCGTCTCGTCCTTCTCGTTGATCTCGCCGGCGGCGCGAGCGAGGCCGGCGAGGCAACGCAGGAACCCGCGATTGGCCCGGTGGCTCCAGGGGATGGGGCCGTGCCCCTTCCATCCTGCTCGGCGCAACGCGTCCAGACCGCGGTGATAGCCGGTGCGCGCGTAGGCGTACGACTCGACCACTCGCCCCGCCTCGAAGGCGTCGTCGGCGAGCATCGCCCAGGCGAGCGAGAACGTCGGATGCTTCGCCGCGACTTCGGCCGGCGACAAGGAGTCCTCGCCCAGCAGGCGGTACGCGTCTTCGTTCTCCGGCAGGTACGTCGGCTCCGGGCCGCCGAGCAGGTTCTTGTGCGTAGTCATGGAAGCAGTCTGCCACTAGCGGACGGGCACTCGGGATGTCCGTGAGGAATATCAGACCCGGTCCGGGTGGAGGTGAGAACGGCGGTTGATGTGACCGTTCGCGGTGTGCGACGATCCGGCGCATGGAGGCACGACGGGGGTCCTCCGGGGCCGTACAGGTGGGCATCTACACCCGCATCAGCAAGGACGACGAGGCCGAGGGGTTGGGCGTCGCGCGGCAGGAGGAGGACTGCCGTCTGCACTGTGCTGCCCGGGGGTGGGAGGTCGCCAAGGTCTACGAGGACAACGATCTCTCCGCGTACAAGGCCAGGACGGTACGTCCGGAGTTCCGGCAGATGCTGGAGGACCTCAAGGCAGGGCGGATCGACGGGGTTGTCCCTTGGGAGATCGACCGCTTCACGCGCCGGCCGCGCGAACTGGAGGCGTGGATCGACGAGTACGAGGAGGCCGAGCGCCGCAACCGCCGGCTTGTCTTCGACTCCGTATCGGCCTCGGACATGGACCTGTCCACGGAGAACGGCCGGTTTGTCGCGCGGATCAAGGTCACCATCGCCGATAAGTCCTCGGCGGACACCTCGCGGCGTACGAAGCGCAAGCACCTGGAACTGGCGGCGCAGGGCAAGCTCCCCGGCGGCCGGGCACCGTACGGGTGGAACCGCGAGGACCGCAGGACGCTGGTGCCGGAAGAGGCCGAGAACCTCCGCAAGGCGGGGAGGGACTTCCTGGGCGGCATCCGCTGGGCGTCGATCGCGCGTGAGTGGCGGGACAAGGGGGTCCGGTCGCACAGCGGCGGTTTCTTCGACGACTCCAAGATCAAGCGGATGCTGCTGAACCCGCGGATCTGCGGCTACCGGATGCACCGGGGCGAGTTGTTCCTGGACGAGCGCGGTGAGCCCGTCGTCGGTGACTGGGAGCCGATCATCGCCACCGACGACTGGTACCTGCTCACGGAGAAGGTCCGGAGGGAGTCGGAGGGACGGGCCGTACGGGACTACGCCACGAAGTACCTGCTGTCGGGCATCGCCCGGTGTGGAAGGTGTGGCGCCAGGATGCGGGCCTTCCCGTCGTACCGGAAGTCGAAGACGTCATCGCGGTTCAGGTACGCGTGCCCCGGCAGGAACGACGGGGGATGCGGGGGAGTGGCCAGGACAGGCGAACCGGTCGACCGCCTCATCAGGAACGCCGTGTTCCTCAGCTCGGACAAGGCGCTGTCGAACGTCCGTGAGCGCGCGCCGGAATGGACCAAGAAGGAGCAACTGGCCTCCCTGGAAAGGGATATGGCCGAGTTCAAGCAAGCGTGGCAGGAGAAGCGCATGTCGGCCGCTCGCTACATCGCCCTCACCGAGGACCTGGAGAAGCAGATCGCGGAGCTGCACCGGGAGCGAGCCCTGTACCGCGCCGAGGCCGCGACCTTTTCGGCCGGCCCCATCGACATACGGGAGCGGTGGGAGGAGCTGACGATCGAGCAGCAGCGCGCAGCCGTCATCGAGGTCTTCCGCGCGGTCATCATCAAGCCCGCCTCCAACGGGCCGATCTTCGACCCGGCGGACATCGAGCCGGTGCTCAGATGACAAACGGAAGCCGGGCCCCAAGGCGGCTGGGGGCCCGGCGAGGAAGGCCCCGACGGGCAGGCCTCCGCCCCGGGGTGGCGGCGGCTCTCGGGCACCAGGGGGCGCCCGTGGGGGAACAGCCCGTCGACCCCGCCGGTCGCGCTGCCGCGTGCTGCCGACGCCGCCGTGCTGCAGCGTCGACGAGAAGCCGACATCCTCGCCAAGGCCCGATCGCTGAACATCGCCGCCGCCCACTCCGCCGGCGCCGTCGTCATGTCCCACATCCACGGCGACCGCGCCCTGCCGACCGGCGCACCGAGCTCGACGACTACGACGACTACGACGACTACGACGACTACGACGACGAGCTGACCGCCCTCCGAGGCGAGGTTGCCAAGATCGGCACCGACATCAACCAGATCGCCGAGAAGCTCAACTCCGGCGGCCGTCCGCACCCTGGGGACACCGCTCTCCTGGCCCGGGCCGAACGCACCCCGACCGTCGTCGGCACTGCCGTCCGCCACATCGCGACGGCCGCGAACCAGGCCGTCACCAAGAAGACGGCCTGATGATCGCGAAGATCAGCAGCGGCAAGGACACCGCAGGCTTGATCCGGTACCGCGCCCCCGAGAGGCACACGGCGGAGCGGATCGGAAGCCGGTCTGCGCCTCGATCGCCGATCTGGAGGAGCTGGGCCCACCGCCGGCCTCGTCCGTCAGCCGTCGTGCTGCGTGGCCGTCTTGGAGTAGTTGTCGTGCCAGGCGGCCTTGGCGCCCGAGTCGCCGATCCGGTAGACGTCCACCACAGCACCGACCGCGACGGCGAGGGAAAGCACCACGACCGCGCCCCGAAGCAGTACCGGGGGTGACCACGAGGTACCCGTCGTGCCGTCCGCGGCGGGCGCCGAGCGGCGGGCCGTCCACCAGACGACGGCCGAGATCAGGAAGAGGCCGAGAGCCCACGGCAGCAGGCCGTCGCCGAGTTCGGCGTGCTTGCGCACCAGCGGGTCGCTGCCGACGTGTTCTTCCAGCCACTCTCCCGCGTGTGTGGCCACCGGCACGCTCGCCAGCGTCACGAGCGCGAGGATGGGCAGCATCAGGCCGAGCCGCCGGGCGCCGCCGGGCCAGGCCGCGCACACCACGAGTGCGAGAGCGCTCAGAGGCACGAGCACGATGACGAAGTGCACGAACAGGACGTGTGCGGGTAGTCCGTTGACAACAGTGAGACTCATGAGGGTCTTCTCCATGGGGGGCGGACCGTGCGTGCGTGGACTGGATCCCCAGTCGGCACGGAGGAACCGCGGCACTTTTTCACAGGGACCTCTCAGTTGCCTCTGAGCCCCATCGGGATCATTGACCCCATGGGTCCCAGGCGGTACGGCTGAGGGAGCGAGTGAGAAGTGGCTCTCCTCCTCCTGGCTGAAGTGCAGGCGGAGGGAATGGAGCTGCTCCAGCCGGACGATCTCCGCACAGGTACTGGTCCGCGCGGTGGCGGCCGGTACCGTGCCGGCGGCCCACCAGGCGTCGGCGACGCCCCGGCTTCCGGCCGCCCAGGCGATTCCCCCGCCGAGCAGGGCGGCCGCCGTCGTGGCCGGCGGCGCCGGTTCGAGCAGGTGACGGACATCCCGGGCCTTCGGCCTCTGCCCCTCTCCGGTGTCTTCGATGTGCGACACGGCAGCGGTCCTCCGGCTTCTCCAGGTATGTCACTCCGCCGGGCGCGGCAGTGTCCACCGGGTGTCCGTGCAACCGCGCGCACAGGCGTGGACGGCAGGGCCGCACAGTCCGCAGCGATGGGCCTGTCGGCCCATCCGGGCGCGGGTGGCGGAATCGTACGATGTCGGTGTGCGTGTGCTGGTGGTCGAGGACGACCCGGGGATCGCCGCATCCCTGGTGCTGGGCCTGGAGCGGGCCGGCTACCAGGCGCGCAGCGTCGACACCGGGCGGGAAGCGCTCACGGCGGTCCCGGAGCCCGATGTGGTGCTGCTGGACCTGGGTCTGCCCGACCTGGACGGTGTGGAGGTCTGTCGGCGGATGCGGAGCCGCTCCGGTGCGGCGATCATCGTGGTGACGGCGCGCGGGGAGGAAGCCGACCGGGTCGCGGCCCTCGACGAGGGCGCCGACGACTACCTGGTCAAGCCGTTCGGCCTGGCGGAGCTGCTGGCGCGGATCCGGGCCGTGCTGCGCCGTGTCCAGCCGTCCGACGCCGAGCTGCTGCGGCACGGCCCCCTCGCGGTGGACCTGCGGACCCGCAAAGTGACCGTCCGTGACCGTGAAGTCGCGCTCACGCCGAAGGAGTTCGACATCCTGGAGTGTCTGGCCACTGATCCGGGACGGGTGGTCACCCGGCAGGAGGTCCTGGAACGCGCCTGGGACGCGCACTGGTACGGCCCCACCAAGGTGCTGGACGTGCACATCGCGGCGCTGCGCCGCAAGCTCGGCGTACCCGGGCTGGTGGAGACCGTGTACGGCCGGGGCTTCCGCCTCGGCGTACCTGAGCCGGGCCAGGACCCGAACCTCGGTGCGCGATGACCCGCCGTATCGCACTGGCCTTCATGGCGCTGATCATCATGCTGCTGGTACTGGCGGTGGTGCCGCTGGGGCTGTCCATGACGCAGCGCGAGCGCACTTCCTTTCGGGACACGACCGAGGCGGCGAACCGGACGATCGCCGCCGCGGCCGAGGAACACCTGTCGGACCATCGTTCCCCTGCCTCCATGCGACGGTTCCTGGAACAGGCCGAGCGGGCAGGGGACTGCGCCGCTGTCTTCGACGCGGCGGGGCGGACCGTGGCGGCCACCGGGTGTCCCGGGCGAACAGGTGTTGGCGATGAGGACGATGAGGCCGCCGACAACTGGGGCGACCTGGCGCACCAAGTGCTCGTCCACCCGGAGACGGCCACGCGTGAGCGGGACGACCGGCTGGTCGTCGCGGTGCCGATCGGCGACACCACGCATCCGGTCGGGGTGGCGGTGCTGTCCCGGTCGGCGGAGGGCATGAACGACCGGATCGGCGCGATGTGGGGGCGGCTGGCGCTCATCGGCGCCGGCGGCCTGCTGGCGGGCGTGCTGTTGTCGGTGGCGCTGGCCCGCTGGGTCGGGCGCCCGCTGCGGGCCGTGGACGCCGCCGCGCTGAGGCTCGGCGAGGGCGCGCTGGACGTACGGGCGCCGGGCGGGCGTGGGCCGCAGGAGGTGCGCAGGCTCGCCTCGACCTTCAACACCATGGCGGCACGCATGGAGGCCCTGATCCACGGCCACCGGGCGGTCGTCGCCGACGTCTCGCACCAGCTGCGCACGCCGTTGACCGCGCTGCGGCTGCGGCTCGATCTGCTGGCGGCGGGCGCCGACGACGCCGCGGCGGCGGAGTTCGCCGGCGCGCAGGAGGAGATCGTCCGGCTGTCCCGGCTGGTGGACGGGCTGCTCGCGGTGGCCCGCGCGGAGACCGCGGTGCCCAGGCCGGTTCCGGTCCGGGTGGACCAGGTGGTGGTCGAGCGGGTCACCGCATGGGAGCCGGTGGCACGGGAGCGGCGGGTGTCGCTCGTCGGCCACTGCGGCGCCGGGCTGACGGCGTACTTGGGAGCGGGGGATCTGGAGCAGGTGATCGACAACCTGGTGGCCAATGCCCTGGACGCGGTGGGTGAGGGCGCGGCCGTACGTCTCGAGGGGGAGGGGAGGCGCGAGCGGGTGCTGCTGCGGGTGGTGGACGACGGCCCTGGGATGAGCGCGGCGGCGCGCGAGGCGGCCTTCCGGAGGTTCGGCAATCCCGAGGCGTCCGATAGCGGCCTGGGGCTGGCCATCGTGCACCGGCTGGTCACCGCCAACGGCGGCACCGTACGGCTTCAGGACACGGCGGGCGGGGGGCTGACCGTCCTGCTGGAACTTCCCGCGCTGCCGTCGCAGGAGCCGTCGCGCGGCCCGCGGGCGGGATCTTAACCGCTTCTGAAGAACTCCTGAACCGGTTCCCGACGGGCCGCCGGGCAGCCTGGTCAGTGGGACAACCGGCCTCCTAGCGAGGAGTTCAGCCATGCCTCTTCCCGAGCAGCCCGCAGCCGCCGACCGATCCGTGGATGACGCCGTCCGGCGCCGCGAACGAGGGCTGAGGCGCGTGAGCGAAACGACCCGTTGGGTGGCGGCCGCGGCCGTCGCGGGCACCGCCGTACTGGGCGCAGGGTACGCGCACGCACTCCCCGGCATCGCCCTGCCCGCAGGGTCCGCCCACCGAGGCAGCGGCACCAGTACGGGCACGAGCGGCGGCCTCCAGCCCGCCGGGCAGGCGCCCGCGCCGACCGGGCAGGCGCCGCAGACCCAGTCGGGTGCGTCGTGAGCGCCACGTCGGCGGGCACCCCTGGTCAAACCGGAAACACCATGAAGACCAAGTTGCCGGCTCCAACCGCTCGCACCGCCACCACCCGCTCGGCCCACCCGGAGCCCGCCGCCGCGGTCTTCTCCGCGCTGGGCACCACAGCCGCTCTGCTCACCGCGGACCCGGCCCGCGCCCAGGACGCACTGCTGGTCCTGCGGGCCGAGCTGGCCGCCGTCGACGCGGCGTGCAGCCGGTTCCGCCCCGACTCCGAGCTGTCCCGCGCCAACTCCGCCGCGGGCACCGGGCCCGTACCGGTGAGCGCCGTGCTAGCCGAGGCCGTGGAGACGGCCCTGCGCGCCGCCGAACTCACCGACGGTGCCGTCGACCCCACGGTGGGCCCGGCTCTCGCCCAGATCGAGCGTGAAGTTGCCGTGCGGCTTGGTGGTGTAGAGGGTGACGGCGCGAATGCCGAGGGTGGTGTCCACGACACGGGTGTCC
>NZ_JBEYFS010000271.1:0-14815 GCF_040634475.1 Streptomyces sp. NPDC007095 | reverse complement strand
CCGCTGCACCGAAAGGGTGCACGGCGGGTTCGGGCCGGGGGCCACTGGAGAAGGGTCCGCGCAGCGGAAACCTCGCCAGTGGCCTACCGGTACTCCTGCACGGAGCCCCTGCGGGCGGCCAGGTCCTCGTACGTGTCGAACTGCACGACACCGTGCTGCGCATCGAGGTGCACGACAGCGGCAACGGCACACCCACCAAGCGAGAGGCACGGAGCACCGACGCCGAAGGCCGCGGCCTGCTCCTCGTATCCGCAGTGGCCGACCACTGGGGCGTGGAGGAACGCCATGGCCCCGGCAAGTGCGTCTGGGCCGCCTTCCACCACAGCACGGTGCTGGCATGCTGACGCCCGCCAATACCGAGTCCTTCACGCTGACCGCCGGTCTGATCGCCTCCCTGGCTACCACCACATGGCTGGACACCGCACCGACCGGCACCACTCTGTGCTGCCTCCTGCTGGTGCCCCAACAACGCCGCAGCCTCTACGAGACGCCGACGGTCATCGAGCAACGCATGCGCGCGGTCGCCGAAACTCTGCACCTCGGCCCCGCCACCGCACCTCCGCCGGCCATCGGGCCACGCCTGCGCCAGATCACCCCGACCGAGGTGGCCTTGCGCTTCGACGGCACCCCCTATCGAAAACGCATCCCCGCAGGCCGCCCCTGGACCCTGCTCCTCGGCCGAGGGACCCCGGTAGCCCTTGTCCTGGGCCTCGACCCGCTCTCCCGCAGTGCCACGTCGGCAGAGATCGACGCCTATCTGGACCGCGCCACGCCCCGCCAGCGCCTCCTCTTCGGTCACACCCGAACCGAATGAACCCCAACCCACCCCAGGGGGGACATCCCGTGACGACCCACCCCGTCTCACCGAACACCGTCCTGGCCAACGCCCTCCATCATGCCGAGGACGTCCTGACCCCACGTATCCTGGCCACCCCAGCCCAGCGGATCGTGCTGGTCGTCGGCACCCAGATCAACGGCGCCCCGCACATCGGCACCTCGCTCGTCCAGTCAGTCGCCTTCGCCATGGCCGCCCGCCTGCGCGACCGCTTCGGCATTCCAACGGAGGTCCTGTTCAGCGCCCTCGACAACGCCCCATACGAGCTGGCCACCGACCCGGTCAGCGGTCACCGTTACCAGCGCGCCTACGCCCAGACCCTCGGCGACCAGGCACTGACCGACCTCGTCGGTGCCCTCTACCAACCCCTCTTCACCGCCCTGTCCCGGCGCCTGGGCATCCCGCACCGCGTCGAGACCTACAGCCGGCAGCAGGCCGGCGAGCACTTCCGCCGCACCTGGCTACGGCTCCTGCCCCGACTCGACGCCGCCCGCTGGTGGCTGGCCCCCTCCACCGGCACGCCACACGTGCGAGTCCCATGCCCACAGCCCGGCTGCGGCTGGGCCGAGAAGCACGCCGAACGCACTCGCGTCCAACTCACCGACCGCGAAGCCGCTCAAGTGGCTGCCGTCTGCCTCCACCACGGTCCTTACCAGGCCACCATCGCCCCGGCCGATGGCGCCTACCTCGACCTGGCCACGCTGTACCGGAACCTCGTCGAGGAACTCGCCCTGTCCAAGCGGCACGGCATCCTGCACGTCATGGTCAAGGGCGGCGACTGGGTCTTCGGCTCCCACCTGGTCGACGAGGCCCTCCAGACCGTCGGCCTCACCCGCGGACAGCTCCCGGCCCGCCTGTTCTGCGCCCAGGTCGTCACCGACACCGGCGCCAAGTTGTCCAAGTCGCTGATCCGCGAGGGCCGCGCTTCTTTGCCGGAGGGCGCGGCCGGCTGGATGCTCGATACCCGGCAGTGGCCCGGCACCCTCGCCGAGTACGCCGAGCAACTGCTGGCCATGACCGATACGTTGCTGTCCGACCCCCGCCACTTCTTCCGCTCGTACTCGGCCGCCGAGATCGGCCGCATGATGACCGCACCAGCCCCCAGGAGCGTTCCCGCCCCATGACCGAAACCACCGCCCGCGTCCACGAGCTCAACCTCTACCGCCAGTACTTCGACCTCGTTGCCGCGGGCACCAAGACTATCGAGGTGCGGGTGAAATACACGCACCTCGCGGACCTCGCAGCAGGCGACGTCATTCGCTTCCGTATCAAGGGCACCGACGAGACCTGCGAAGTGAAGGTCAAGCGGGTAAATGAGTACCTCGACTTCGAGGCGCTGCTTGACGGCGAGGGACCAGCCAACGTCAACCCGACCGCCACCCGCGACCAGCAACTCACCAACATCCGCGCCATCTATCCGCCCGAGAAGGAAGCCCTAGGCACCCTCGCCATCGAAATCGCACGTATTGCGACTTGAGGCCCCGAGCCACCGGCCAACGGGTAAGCGCGCACCTTGCAGCGAAGTTCTGTACCCGGAACCTGCTCACGTCGGATGACGAAACACGCTGGACAATTCGACGGCAACTGGGGCCCTACGGACCCGAGTAGGGCCAATCAGATGCCGGCGGACTCGGCGCGAAGGCAACAGCAACCACCGCAGCGGTCATAGGCGGGCTCGCTCTGTCCGTTTCTGCCCTCACGGACGACGATGCCTGCCACACAGACAGAAGACGGGTCCATTCATCAGTTACTTCGAACCCATCCGAGGTCTAGAAGGAATTCAGATAGTGCGTCACAGGCAATCGGCATGTTCACGCCACCTACCCGCAGAGCTGAGCGTACCGCGCCCGCATGGCCAGGCAATTCATCATGGCAGGCCGATCGCCTTTCTGAGGCTTTGAGCCAACTCTCATCCGGCAGGTTCATCTACAGGCCCGCAGACCAAGGATCACTGCGTCACACCCTTCACAGCAGAAACACAGGGGGTACGCAGTGCACACACGAGCACGAAGATTCGTCATCGCGATCCTGAGCCTGGCTCTGATAGCAGCCGCAGGTGTCGCACCCGCGTGGGCCCTGCCCAGCAGATCGGCCGGCAAGTCGACCGGTGCCGTCACCGCATCGGCTTCGGTCCAGAAGATCCAGGCCGATCGGCCGAAGCCTCCCAAGGCCATGACTTTGGCGGAGCGACGGAAGCAGGTGAAGCAGTCGCGGGGCGAACTGTCCCCGATGCGGGGCTACCTCCACCCACCGTCCAAGAAGCCGACCGGCAAGCCGCACCCTCGGCCGGAGAAACGTCCGAAGAGCGGGCCGGCCTTGAAACGTACCGCGGGCGGACTGGCCCCCCTCGCGGCCGCCTCCACCGTGGACCCTTCCTGGGTGACGGCCTACGCCACCGCCTACCCCGGATCTCTGTCGATCGGTGGGAATCTGCAATTCGCGTCCGGCAGGGGATCGGCGTACAAGGACATGTGGCTGTACGTCCTGGACGAGGCTGGCAACTTCGTCCTCCAGCAGGAGATCCCGCGGACGGCCGCGAACGATCCAAGCGGCAAGAACCTGCAGAGCGGAGCCTGGTGCTACGACTGGTGGTCGGCCAACTCCTACCCCACCGACCAGTGCTTCTGGTGGAGCAGCAGCGCGTTGGGCGGGCATCTTCAGGACGGCAAGAAGTACTACGCCTGGATCTTCGTGCAGGGCACCGACGGTACGTGGAGCCCGAACGGGACCACCTCCCCGCTGGTGGAAGCCTTCTACACCCCTGACATCCCCGGCGCGCAGGCCGGCATCTGCTCCTGCTACGGGCAGGCCCACCGCGCGGACCCGGTCAGCACGGCCACCGGCATGTTCTTCGAGCAGCTCACCGACGCCCAGACGATCGGCGTCGGCAAGCAAGTGGCCCTCGACCGCACCTACCGCTCCGACTCCACGACGACCGGACTGCTCGGCCGTGGCTGGGCGACTCCCTTCGACACCAAGCTGACGATCGCCTCCGACAAGGTCACCTATCAGGCCGATGACGGGGCCAGGTTCGTGTTCCCGCAGGCCAGTGACGGCACGTACACCACACCCGCGGGATCGGTCGCCAAGCTCGTCAAAGGCACCAGCACCTACTCCCTCACCACCCCCGACCACACCACGAGGACCTTCAACAGCACCGGACAGCTCACGTCGCTCGTCGACAACGCCGGCAAGGGCCTGACGTTGACGTACACCTCGGGCAAGTTGTCCTCCGTCAAGGACGCGGCAGGCCGCACCACGGACTTCACCCTGAACGCGGACGGCCAGGCCACCAAGGTGAGCCTCCCGGACTCCACCTCGGTGTCGTACGCCTACACGGACGGTCTGCTGACCGGTGTCACCGATCCGGCGGGCAAGGTTTCCTCCTACGGATACAACGCCGACAAGCGACTCACCTCCTACACCGATCCCGCGGGCGGCAAGGTCGCCAACACCTACGACTCCACCGGCCGGGTCAGCTCGCAGACCGACCCCAACGGCAAGACCACGAACTTCACTTGGGACGGCAGCCGGGAGTCGCACACCACGGCCCCCGACGGCGGTGTGTGGAGCGACATCTACGCCGGCAACATGCTGATGGAGAGCATCGACCCGTACGGCAACATCGTGTCGTACAGCTACGACCGCTATCTGCGTCCGGAGGAGATCACCGACCAGCGTGGCAACACCACGTCGATGACGTACGACAGCGCCGGACGCATGCTCACCCGCAGCGCGCCGTCGTCACTCGGCTACTCCGAGAGCTGGACCTACGACAGCGCGGGCAACATCCTCAGCCACACCGACGGGCGCGGCAACAAGACGTCGTACATCTACAACACGTCCAACCAGCTGACCTCCAGCACTGATCCGCTCGCCGGCAAGACGTCGTACACGTACACGTCGCTGGGCGCCCTGGGAACGGTGACGAGCCCGCGCGGCAAGGTGACGACGTACGGCTATGACGCGGCGGGCAACCGGACTTCGGTCACCACTCCGCTCGGCGAGAAGTCGACCTTCACGTACGACGGTGCGGGCCGCATCCTCTCCAAGACCGACCCCCGCGGGAACGTCACCGGCGCCGACCCGGCCGCCTACACGACGAAGTACACCTACGACGGGCGTGGTCTGCTCAGCACCGCCACTGACCCGCTGGGCCGCACCACCACCTATGGCTACAACGGCGCCGAGCAGCTGACCTCGGCCAAGGACCCGGCGGGCAACACCACCTCGTACGGCTACGACGACGCCGGGAACCTCCTGCGGACCACCGACGCGGCCGGCAAGTCGGTCACCCGCACCTACGACTCCGGCGGCCGCCTCCTCTCCGAGACCGACCCCCTGGGCAACAAGACGACCTACGCCTACGACAAGCTCGGGCGACTGCTGAGCACGGTCTCCGCGCGCGGCAACGTCTCCGGCGCCGATCCCGCCGCCTACACGACGAACTATGCCTATGACGAGGTGGGCAACCGCACCAAGGTCACCGGCCCCACAGGCGCGACGGTCAACACCGAGTACGACGCGGTGAACCGGCCGACCAAGGTCACCGATCCGGTGGGCGACGTGACCACCTACGCCTACGACGCGGTCGACAACGTCACCAAGGTCACCGACCCCCTCGGCAAGAGCGTCTCCTCGGTCTACGACAAGAACGACCGGCTCAGCACCACCACCGACCAACTCGGCAAGACCACCACCTACGCCTACGACACCGACGGCAACCTGCTCAGCCGCACCTCCCCGCTGGGCAACAAGGAGTCCTGGACCTACGACGGCGACGGCCGCCAGGCCACCTCGGTCGATCCGCGCGGCAACGTCTCCGGCGCCGACCCGGTGCAGTTCACCACCACCAACGGCTACGACACGGCCGGCAACCTCACCACCGTCACCGACCCGCTCAGCGGTGTGACCGGCACCGAGTACGACGCGGTGGGCAACGTCACCAAGCGCACCGACGCCGACAAGCGCGTGACGACGTACGGCTACGACAAGCTCGACCAACTCACCACCGTCACAGCCGCCGACGGCGGCAAGACCGCCTACGAGTACGACGCGGCAGGCAACATCACCAAGCGCACCGACGCCAACAACCACGCCACGTCGTACGCCTACGACGACGCTCGCCAACTGACCACGATCACCGACCCGCTCAACCGCGCGACCTCATACGCGTACGACGCCGAGGGCAACCTCACCAAGAAGACCACCCCGGTCGGCTCCACCAGCTATCTCTTCGATGCCCGCGGGCAGCTCACCAAGGTCGACTACTCGGACAGCACCCCCGACGCGTCGTACGCCTACGACGCCGCGGGGCGCATGACGACCCGCGCGAATTCCAAGATCTCCGAAGACTTCGGCTACGACGCGGCAGGCCATCTCACCAAGACCCGCAGCTTCGCCTACACCTACGACGCCGCCGGGCAGATGCTCACCCGCAAGTACTCCGACGGCAACACCATCGCCTACGCCTACGACAACGACGGCCGCACCTCGTCGATGACGGCCGACGGAGTCACCACCAACTACGCCTGGGACGCTTCGAGCAACCTGACCCGATCCACGCTGCCCAACACCGAGACCGAGGACCGCGCCTACGACCGAGCCGGCCGACTGACCGCGGTCACCTCCGCCAAGTCCGGCACCACCGTCACCAAGACCGCCCTCACCCTGTCCGCGGCCGGACTGCCCACCCACGTCGACGTCACCCGAGCCAGTGTGGGCACCGGCGGCTACGACCAGACGTACGACACCGCCGGTCGCCTGACATCCGGCTGCTACCCGCAGCCCTGGGTCACCGGCTGCGCGTCGACCCGTACCACCTCGTACACCTACGACAAGGTCGGCAACCGTCTGACCTCCACCCTCGGCACCACCGGCACGAACTACGTCTACGACGCGGCCGACCAGCTGACGTCCACGACCAGCGGCACCACGACCACCGCCTACGGCTACGACGCCGAGGGCAACCAGACCAAGGCAGGTGCCGACACCTACACCTACGACCTGGCCGGACAGATCTCCGCCGCCACCGTCGCCGGCAGCAACTACACCTACGACCACGACCCGAGTGGCAACCAGGTCACCGCCAGCAAGGACGGAACGGTCACCACTCGCACCCAGTGGGACCCCAACGCCCCGCTGCCCATCCTGGCCACCGAGTACGACAGCGCGTGGGCGATCAAGCAGTCGTACCGCTACGACCCACTGGGCCAGCCCACCGCCACCGAGACCGGCTCGGGCGCACTCTTCTACTACCACCACGACGCCCAGGGCTCCCCGGTCGACGTGACCGGCAGCACCGGGACGCTCTACCAGCGCTGGGCCTACGACCCGTACGGCACCCGCGTCCTGGGCACAGTCACCACCGGCGCACCCGCGAGCACCCCGTCGTACACGGGCGCCCGCTACGAGACCACCACAGGCAACCTCGACCTACACGCCCGCCAGTACAACACCACCACGGGCCGCTTCAACCGCCCCGACCCGGCGTCACCCGACCCCAACAACGCCTACGTCTCGGCCTACGCCTACGCCGACAACACACCAACGCTGTACACCGACCCAAGCGGTCGGACACCTGTGCCGGGCGACAGCAACGGCAACGGAAAGGTCGACAGCCTCGGCGAAGGTCTGAAGATCTTCGGCAACGGCTTCCTGCAGGGCCTGAAGGCACCCTTCGAGTTCATGGGCGACGCCCACGACGCCGTCACGGGGCAGAACGGCGGCGCCGGGGCTTTCGTGGACAAGTACCTGCCCATCCGGCCGGCCTACCGGCTCTACCGGGCCGAGTACCTGCTCCGCCAGCAGGGCTGCGACGCGCTCGCCGACCTGTACGGCGCCGCGGCGGACGAACTCGCACAGCAACTCGCCGTCACCGGCATCGGCGGTCTGACGGGATGGCGCAGGGCCGCCGCGAGCCCTGGCGGCATCGCTGCGGAAGGCGGGGTAAGCGCCATCACGAGACTCCTCTACGGGGCTCGTAAGGGTGAGAGCCTCCCCGGCTCCGCAGGCGTGGCGATCGAGCGCCGTCCGACCGTAGGCGAGTTGGAGAACTTGACCATCAAACACGGGGTCGAGTTCGCCGTGACCTACAAGTTGGGTCCCGGCCCCAAGGGGGCGGGCGGACAGTATTACCTCTACTCCGGCCGGGCCGGCTCAGTGCATCTTCCCGTCACGGCAGACAGCATCCTCATCTACCACAGTCATCCCCGGGGAATTCGTTCGCCGAGTGACGCGGACAGGGCGCTCCTGGAGTCATTCGAGATGGCAGGATCACCGATGCGTTCCTCCCAGATCGTCCCTGTCGGTTGGGCCGGGCTGGTAACGACGTTCACGAAGGACGGCATTTCGGAGTGGAGCCAAATCAAATGACAGACGAGACCGCCGAGTACCACTACGTCTGGGACGGCTCCGAGGACGGCTGGGTGGTCCTCCGGACGAAAGCGGCATCGGGCACCATCTTCAACACCAACACGCGCGTAGCCCTCCTCATTGAGGACAACGCCGTGTACGCACGGGTGATTGAGCTGATGCGCACGCACGGGCGTCCGTTCCTGGACTCCATCCCGCAGTAGACATAGTGGCCCGCCTCGTAACCGGAGGCGGGCCACCACGGGGGCTATGTGATGAGGACCAGCCGACATGCTCGCGCCCAAGAAACCGAGCGCAGACCCGCAGGGTTCCATTCGAAGTCACTTCATCATTCCCTACGACCGCGTCGCGTACCTCGATCACGGACGTGAGGACATGATCGCGCCCGATCTGCTCTGACTCTGCGCCGACAGAGTGCCCCGGGGCCGTGCCTTCTGGTCCCAACGACCGGATGAGTGTTCTTCCCGGGCAACCGCAATCGGCAGTGCAGTCCGCACACAGTCCGCAAGACACCCGATCAGGACCGTCGCAGACCATCGCCAGCCAACCAGAAAAGGCCAGGTCAGCGACCCGTAGCAATCATCACCGCAGGTCACCGACTCGCCCCATTACTAGGAGACCAAGAAGGCCTGACCTTTGGTCATACGGCTCGGCCCGCGACCTGTTCGGTTTCTCCGGTCACGCGGTCCCGCTGCCCGCACCCGGCCCGCGGGGCGCCGAACACGGCGTCCATGACGGTCCGGGTGCGGTCTTCTTTCGCCGCACTTCTTTCGTCGGGGCTTCGTTCGCCCTTCGTCGGGGCTTCGTTCGCCCTTCGTCGGGGCTTCGTTCGCCCTTCGTCAGGGCTTCGTTCGTCCGACTTCATTCGGATACGGCGACCACGTGCTTGCCGACGACGCCGCCGCGTTCGAAGGCCTGGTGCGCCGCGGTGATGTCCGCGAGTGGGTACACGCTGTTCACCACCGGGCGCAGCGCTCCCGAGGTGACGTGGTCGGCCAAGGCGCGCAGCACGGTGGCGTCGGGGTTGGCGCTGAAGGTGCGGATGCGGCGGGCGCCGTACACGCTGGATGCCGCGATCGCGGCCAGGGCGGGGGCCGACAGTCCGACGGTGACCATCCGGCCGCCCTTGGCCAACCGGCTCCGGTAGCAGTTCAGTTCCGTGCCGACCGTGTCGACGATGACGTCGAAGGGGCCGATCAGGTCCGAGGTGGTGGAACCGTGGTCGAGGACCTCGTCGGCGCCGAGGTCGGCGAGGGCTGGGGCGTGGCGGGCGCGGGCCAGTGCGGTCACGTGGCAGCCCAGGGCGTGTGCGAGCTGGACGGCGGCCGTGCCGACGCCGCCTGCCGCGCCGCGGACCAGGACCTTCTCTCCGGGCGCGAGGCGCACGGTGTCCCGCACCGCGATCAGCGCCGTCGCACCGGCGACGACCAGGGAGGCCGCGCCGGCCGCGGAGAGCGTCGCCGGGGCGGGGGCGAGCCGGTCCGCGGGGACGACGGCATACTCGGCCGCCCCGCCGACGGTGTGCCGCTGCCGGGGGTGAACCATGCCCCACACCCGGTCCCCGGTCCGGTGGCCCGTCACGCCGGCGCCGGTCGCGGCGACGGTGCCCGCGAAGTCCAGGCCCACCCCGAGCGGGAACCTGCGGCCCGACACGATCTTCAACTCGCCGGCGCGCAGCATCACATCGTGGCCGTTCACACTGGACGCCTCGACGCGGACCTGCACTTCACCCGCGCCGGGGGCGGGTCGCTCGACGTCGTCGACCCGCAGCACATCCGCTGCGTCGCCGTAACTCATGATCTGAGCGGCCTTCATGGCGCTGTTCCCTTCCGCGGTCGGCTGTTGCGGTTCCGATCCTGGTACCGGGCCGCGGCATCACGGTCGTTCGCCTTTTCCTGGGTCCGGCGGACCCACCCTCGCGGGCCGCGTCGCAGGCATACTGGCGCCGTGACTGACGCGCCCGTCGCGGTGAGCGACGACCCCCGGCACGAACTCGGCGAGTTCCTCCGGACTCGCCGCACCCGGCTGCGGCCGCAGGACGTCGGTCTGGAACCCGGCCCGCGGCGGCGCGTCGCCGGGCTGCGGCGCGAAGAACTGGCTCTGCTGGCCGGGGTCAGCACGGACTACTACCAGCGCATGGAGCAGGGCCGCGACGTACGCCCGTCCGAGCAGGTCCTCGACGCCCTCGCACGCGCCCTCGGCTTCTCCGCCGAGAAGACCCGGCATCTGCACAGCCTCGCCGCCGCCGCGCGCACGCCCACCAGGCGCCCGCGCCACCACGCGCCCGAGGAGGTGCCGCCCACCACCCTGCGGCTGCTGCGCACGATGACCTCGCCCTCCGTGGTCGTCGGCCGCTTCCTGGACGTACTGGCGTGGAACCCGCTCGCCGGCGCCCTGCTCGGCGAGTTCACCCAGCGCCCGCGGAGCGAACGCAATCTGCTGTCGCTGCTGCTGCACCCGGAGGCCGACCGGACGTGCCCTGAGCGGGCCGCCACCGTCGCCGAGCTGGTCGCGATGCTGCGCACGCAGGTCACGGCCGAGCCGGGGCATCCGCGCGCCGTCGAGCTGGTCGGTGA
This sequence comes from Streptomyces sp. NPDC007095, assembly GCF_040634475.1. Lineage (NCBI taxonomy): Bacteria > Bacillati > Actinomycetota > Actinomycetes > Kitasatosporales > Streptomycetaceae > Streptomyces > Streptomyces sp. NPDC007095. The sequence goes on along the minus strand of NZ_JBEYFS010000271.1, from coordinate 4,030 downwards.
ACTCGCCGTCCGCAGCGACGAGTTCGCGGGCCTGTGGGCGCGTCACGACGTGGCGGAGACCACCCGCGGCCGGATGCGCGTCCATCACCCGCTGGTCGGGGAGCTGAACCTGGACTGGGACGCGTACCCGATGCCGGGCGCCACCGGCCCCGTGCTCATCGCCTTCACCGCCGAGGAGGGCGGGCCCGACGCCGAGCGCCTCCAGCTGCTCGCCGGCCTGCTCGTCGCCCCCGGTCCTGCGGCTGCGCCCCTCCCGCGGCCTTGACCCACCGGCCCCTGTCAGTGGGCCGTGCCATCCTGAAGAAATGACTCTGGAGGATCTGGTCCGGCTGCGCCGGGCACGCGACCGGATGGACCGCGAGTACGCGGAGCCGCTGGACGTCGCCGCGCTCGCGCGCACCGCACTGATGTCACCCGGGCACTTCCAGCGGAGCTTCCGGGCGGCGTACGGGGAGACGCCGTACAGCTATCTGATGACCCGCCGGATAGAACGGGCCAAGGCCCTGCTGCGGCGGGGCGACCTGACGGTCACGGAGGTCTGCCTCGCCGTGGGCTGCACGTCGCTCGGTTCGTTCAGCTCCCGCTTCACGGAGCTGGTCGGCGAGACCCCCAGCGCGTACCGGGCCCGGCCGCATGATCACGGCGCACCGATCCCGCCGTGCGTGGCCCAGCGCCTGACCCGCCCGACCCGCCACCGAAACCCGGAAGCGGAGCCGGGTACGCGCCTCTAGGACCTGTCCGGCCGATCACGGTGGGCGGAAAGCTGCGGCGCCTCGTCGATACCGGTGAGCGGGGTGTGGTGCGTGCAGCTGCAAGGCGGCGGAGCGAAGCGACGCGATGGGGGTCCCCCTGTCCGAGCGAAGCCGAGAACTTGGGGGGAGTCGTTGACCGACGACAACGCCGCAGACGCGCGTGCCACACCCCGCGTCTCCGCCGTGATCGGCCGGACAGGTCCTAGCGTGGGGCCATGGACCTGAAACTCTCACAGTGCTTCATCGCCGTGGACGACCATGACAAAGCGCTCGCCTTCTACCGGGACGTCCTCGGCCTGGAGGTCCGGGGTGACGTCGCTTTCGAGGGGATGCGCTGGGTGACGGTCGGCTCCCCGCTCCAGCCGGACGTCCAGATCGTCCTGGAGCCCCCCGCCGCGAGCCCGGACATCTCCCCCGCCGACAAACAGGCCATGGCCGAGCTCCTCGCCAAGGGCATCCTGCGCGGCGTCATCTTCTCCACCGCCGACTGCGACGCCCTCTACGAACGCGTCCGCGCCTCCGGCGCCGACGTCCTCCAGGAGCCGATGGACCAGCCGTACGGCGTCCGCGACTGCGCCTTCCGCGACCCCGCAGGCAACCTCCTCCGCTTCACCGAACGCCCCGATGCCTGACCCCGGCCACCCCCGCATCGGACGGCGGGAGGGAGACTACGTCCGTGCGTTCCGTGGGAGCGGGTCGCCCATGGAATGGAACGTCTGAAGTCCCGTAGTCCGAGGAGTCATCGATGCCGTCCGCGCGCCCCCGCGTCCTCTACGTCAGTGACCTGGCCTACCCGGCCAAGGGGCGGCGGTACTGCGACGAGGACATCTTCCTCACCTCCCGGCTGCGCGAGGAGTTCGACCTCGCCGTGTGCCACCCCCTGGACGCGGCCGCGCTGATGACCGGCTTCGATGCCGTGGTCGTGCGGAACAGCGGGCCCGTGCTGCACTACCAGGCGGAGTACGACGCGTTCCGGAAGCAGGCGGTCACGGAAGGTGTCCGCGTGTACAACCAGCTGTCCGGCAAGGGGGACATGGCGGGGAAGGGGTATCTGCTGGACCTCACCGCGGCGGGGTTCCCGGTCATCCCGACCATCGACCGCGCGGACGGCCTCGACCGGCTTCCGGACGTCGACACCTACGTCGTGAAGCCCAGGACGGGCGCGGACTCCATCGGCTTGGAGTTCGTACCGCGCGACCGGCTGCCCGAACTGTCGTACGACAACATCCTCGTCCAGCCACGCATCGACTTCCGCTACGAGGTGTCCTTCTACTTCGTCGACCACACCTTCCAGTACGCCTTGTACGCCCCCCGCCCGGACGAGCGCTGGGCCCTGGAACCGTACGAGCCGACCGAGCGGGACCGGGAGTTCGCGCAGCGGTTCGTCGACTGGAACGACATCGCGTACGGCATCCAGCGCGTCGACGCCTGCCGGGCCCCCGACGGCGAGCTGCTCCTCGTGGAGCTGGAGGACCTGAACCCGTATCTGTCCCTGGACGTCCTCTCCCCCGACGCACGGGACGCCTTCGTCTCACGGGTGAAAACATCGTTGCGCGGGCTGATCGGGCAGGAGACGGTACGAGCCGCACACGACGTCTGAGAGGGAGCGGGAAACGACCCATGGCCGACCCCATTCGATGGACCTATGCCTTCGTCGACCGGCCCATGAAGGACTTCGATCGCGCCTGCGGCTTCTGGACCGCGGTCACGGCGACGAAGCTGTCCGAACCGCGCGGCGAGCAGGGAGAGTTCGTGACCCTGCTGCCCGACGGTAGCGACGCTTGCGTCAAGGCGCAGGGCATCGGCGCGGGCGACGGCGGCGCCCATCTCGACCTCGCCGTCGAGGACGTACGGGCGCTGGCGGAGTCGGCCCGACAGCTCGGCGCCGAGATCGTCACCACCGAAGAGGACCTGGTCGTCCTGCGCTCCCCCGGCGGCCAGCCGTTCTGCGCGGTCCGTTGGCACGGCGAGTCGGTGCGGCCTCCCGTCGTCCCCAGACCCAGCGGCGCGACCAGCCGCCTCGACCAGGTGTGCCTCGATGTGGCGCCCACCCGTTTCGAGGCCGAAGTCGCCTTCTGGAGCGCCCTGACCGGATGGGCGTCGCACCCCGGCGCGCTCCCGGAGTTCCACCTGCTCAGGCCACCCACCGGGCTCCCCTTCCGCATCCTCCTGCAACGCCTGGACACCGCCCGCCCCGCCTCCGCCCATCTCGACATCGCCTGCTCGGACATCGAGGCGGTACGCGCCGGCCACGAGCGGCTCGGTGCCGTGCTCGTCGGCCACGGTGCCCGCTGGGCCGTCATGCGGGACCCGGTCGGCGGCACGTACTGCCTGACCGGCCGGGACCCGGCGACGGGCAGCCTCCCGGCCCCGCCCTGATCCGGAGGACGGCGCTACGCGGACTCCCACACCTCCACGTCCACCACGGCCGCCACCGGAATCGGCCCGTAGATGTGCGGGAACTCCTCACCCCCGGGCTTGACCGCCTCGTAGCGCAACGGCACGTCCAGCCGTTCGGGATCGATGACCAGGAGCACCAGCTCGTCGGGGCCGTCGTACCCGCCGTACAGGAAGGAGGCGACCGCGGGGACCTGGTGCCGCAGCGAGCAGTGGATGAAGCCCTCCTCCTGGAGGGTGCGGCCACGTGTGGACATCTCATACGCGCCGGCCGCGCGGGCCGCGTCCCACAGGGAGCGCTCGGTGAGGTGCAACAAGGGTTCGGACATGCCGCCACGCTACGCGTCGACGACCGACGACCGACGACAACGCCGCTCGGGGCACCCCCTGATCGAAGAGCTGGGGAGGGCGTGCCGTACACCGCCTTCTCGCCCCGTCCCTCCCATCCCGCTCAGATGTCTCCGGCGCCGTCCAGGACGGGGCGGATGACCACCGGGTAGTTCGTGGCGCCCTCGGGGCCGGGGCAGCGGGTGACGCGCTCGGCGATCTCGGTGACCCGCTCCAGGCTCTCGCACTCCAGTACCCAGTAGCCGTAGCCGGCCGTCAGCTCCTTGGTCTCGCTGTACGGTCCGTCGGTGATGACGGCCTTACCGTCCTGCCCGGCCGTGACCAGGCGGGTCTGTGCCAGTTCGGCCAGCCCCTGCCCGTCGACGAGCTCACCGGACTCCGACAGGTCGTCGTTGATCGCGCCCATGTACGCGTACATCGCCTGCAGCTCCTGCTAGCGCCGCGGCAGGCAACGTTTGCCCGTCAAGGAGCGGCGTCCGGTGCGTGCTCTCGGCGTGCCGGCCGGAAGTCCTCGTACTGGACGTACTTGGGCT